>NZ_JBTXLU010000005.1:0-149716 GCF_054871745.1 Enterococcus sp. LJL98
CGGGGATAGCTTGGTAAATAAGAGAAACCGCTGTTAGTGAAGAAATAAGCTATCAAGTATGCTCTATTCCCAAGAAGCTCCCACTTCAAGCGTTAAGAACCTTCAGGTTTAGCTAAGTGGTGAGTAGCTCACGTATGCAGGTACGACATACAGAGTTGCATATGAGATAAAAGAGAATACAGTCATACCGATATTACTTTGTGGTACTCACGAAAATTTTTATGAACAGCTAAAAGGAGCCGTGACATAAGTAGTCCCTTAAAGTAGAAATCAAAATAAAAAATGGTATGGATTTATAATTTCTTTCGAAATTTAGATCCATACCATTTTTTTCTGCCTCTTAGGTTATTCCTTTCTCGCTCTAACTGCTAATTTATGCATGTTCAGAGCCATAATTAGAATCCCTGTTTCTTTTCTTACCTTATCAATCCCTCGTAACATGAATCGATTGAACCCCAAAGAAGCTTTCATCCGTCCAAACACCGTTTCAACATCGATTTTTCGACGTGCGTAAATAGAAGCGGTCTCCTTGGATGAAAGAAGCCTCTTTTGTTTTGCTTTAAAATACTCAAGTTCTGGATTGACCTGTATCAATCGAACGTTTCCTGATTTCGTCAGTGATTGCGGGATCAACTCTTGTTCTTCATTATATTTTTCAGCTTTGTATTCTTTTAAGTATCGCATGAAGCCATTTTTATCTTTGCGTTCTCGGTAGGCATGAAATGTAAAACGCACACCTAGTGAATCAATATAAAAATCATCTTCGGGAAAGTAGTCCCAATTCATGACCTTCTTTTCATCCGTTTGCCATTTCTTACTTTTTTCTTTTAGCATGGTTGAATATGGAATGAGGGCCGTGTGCTTAGGAAGCATATCTTCCAGATAGCGATAATTACTTTCTGAACCATATCCTGCATCTGCGACAATATATTTAGGTGCTTGTTCTTTTAGTTTCATTCGCTCTAACAATGGGATAAGAGTACGAGTATCCGTCGGGTTTTGGTAAATATCATAGCCTAGAATGAATTGATTACAAGTAGCGATTTGTAAATTATACGCAGGTTTCAATTGACCATTCATCATCGGATCTTCTTTTACGCGCATAAAAGTGGCATCATGGTCTGTTTTGGAGTAACGATTACGAATGCCATAAATGGATGATTGTATCTTGTGTTCGACCATTTTATTTCGTCGTTCATTCAGTTTTCTTGTCTGTTCCTTGAGATAACGACGTTCTTGTTTCCAAGGGTTAGGAGAAATTTTATTTGTTTCTTCGACTTCTTTTTCTAAATCCTCTAGACGTAGTTCGAGACGTGTAATGATTTCATCTAGAAATTCTAAGGTTAGATTTGAGCCCTCTGGAATATGTGAAGCCTGATGGGCTTCCTTTAGCTCAGTTAAAAGTGCATAAATCTTTTCACGATTCATTTGATCAAAACGAATCGTATTTTTCTTCCATACGAAACTATATTTATTTGCATCCGCCAATATTTTTGTGCCATCAATGAACAGTGCATCATCAATTAACTGTTCTTTTCGTAGATAGGCTGTCAGATGGTCAAGTCCTTTATTAATGAGCATCTCTAAGTCATTCGATTCTCTGAAGCGAGCAATTGTCCGATAGGTTGGTTGGCTTTCTTGGGTTAACCATCGAGCAGGTAAGCTTTCTTCCGCTAGCTGTTCGATTTTCCGACTACTAAAAACACTTCGAGTGTAGGCGAAGAGCACCAATTTTAGCATCATACTCAAACTGTATTCTCTTGGACGGCCAAAAAGATAGGCTTCACTAATTTCTAAATTTTCCATGAGTTCATTGATGAACCAAGCGGTGTTTTCTTTTTTAGGTTCATCGCTCGTTGAAATTTCTAAAGTTATTTGATTTATGTTATAATTAAGTTTCATTTGTATCATCCTTTCGAGGGTGGTTAATTAGAGTGCGGGAGTAGTGATCCTGTGCTCTTTTTTATTGTACCAAAAAACCCAGAAAAGCGGATAAAATATCCTTTTTCTGGGTTTCTTCTGGGACTTATGTCACAGTCTCAATTTGACAAATCATATTATAAAAAATTAGTGTCAAATGAAATGAATTGTTGTATAATAGACATAAGGAATCCCCCCTGGAGTACGTGCCTGTTTGGGCAACCAAATTGTACCATATGGAGGGATTCTTTTTTTGTGGTTTCATTGGGATAACATCTGGGGCTAAGCAGCGGGTATTTCACAAATCGAGTCTTTTACTCACGTGAATATCCATTTTTGTTTCAATATTTTCATGAATAAAGTGATGTTTATCTAAACGTCTGATTGTTTCACTATAAACATCTTTTTCTTTTGAAGGATCAATTATAGAAATTATTAAACAATAGTCAGTGCTTAGATTTTCACCATTGTTTTGATAGTGTTTAGTTACAAAATCTCTATATTGTCCTTCTAAAAATAAATACCAATTTCTTTCAGCGCTTAAATATTTCTCATTCGCATCTCTTAATTCACTTAAGTCACAATCATATTTTTTTATAGGATAATATTTATCTCCAAACTTGATTTGTAACCGTTCAGTTCCATATGAGATGTTTTGCTTCATTTTATTTTTTGCGTACAGCTCAGTATTTAATAAATTCTTTGCATCTAGTCTCCCAATGGGGTTAAACAGGCGATACCTTCCTTCTCGATCGAACTTTTTTGAAAATGTCCCAAATTTTAAAGATAAATTTGATTGACAGTATTCATCACCTAATCCTGAACTTAAAATTGGATCGTATACTAATGTGGCTTTTATCCGACCAATAAACTTCCCATCTGAAACTAAGTTCCCAGGGAATGGAAAATCCATAATATCAATATTTCGACTTTTTTTAAGGTTTCCTCGAAGTAAAAGAGTTGCAGAATGGTCTTCTTCTCCAAGAATAAATTCTGCATTTTTAGGTTTTCCATACCCGAGTTTTTGTAATTTTTCTTCCCATTTAATCATGGGTGACTCATTGTATCCTGCGGAATGGACAAGTAAGGCTTTGATTAGAAGTGGATCAAACTTTTGTTCTAGCAGCATATCAATCTCAGCAGCTGTTTTTGCAATTTTTGGAGTAGAGAAGCTTGTGCCTACCTGCCTTTCTTCTATACAATCACCAGAAAAGCCAATCTCTCCAATCACTTCAAATTCATTTTTCGCTGATGGATTTTCTTTTAACGCAAATACATCGCCACCATAACCAACTACATCAGGTTTAATGATATTTGCTGGCCCTCGTCCTATTCTAGAATAGGGTGAGGGATATTCTGCCAATGTGTGACCAAAATCATCTGAAGTTCTATTAATAGAACCTACAGTAATCGCTCTAACGCTATCAGCACCAATGCTTAGTTTACCAGCTATTCCACCTGAATAAAACGAAGCGTCATTTCCTGCAGACTTAAAAATTAAAACTCGATATTCACCTTGAATACGATCTAATTCAACACCAAAATCTGAGAATTGATCATTTTGAATTTCACCAGCTAAACTAATCGATAAGTTCCAAATATTAACATCAGGGTTATTTTTAATTGCATCCTCAATATTTCTAATAAGTTCAGGACCAGATATGGGTGTACTAGGAACTACAGGAACATCCACAATTTTACATCCCATTACAACCGAATCACGATACCCATTCAATTTATCACCATGAATCAGTAAAGATGCGATATAAGTTCCATGATCTGTATTAAGATCGTGCTCCGGATAGTTTGAACCTTTTCCTTTGATTACCCATTCTTTTGTAAATTCATTTAGTTCAACACCTGAATCGAGTAAACCCACAATTGGATAAGTCTTATCATTTTCATAACTCACAAAATTGTCCTTTATCGAGAAATCAACGCTTAAAAGTGGAAAGGGAGGCAGCGTTTCTTCCAATGGTTCAATACTTTTAATGGGTAGATTTTTAATGAATTGAAGCTTATCTAAATTACTTTCTCTTATCAAAATGATTTCTGAACGACCGTATTTTTCTAAATTAAAGGGAATACTACTTTCTTTTAGCATTTTTAAAGTATAATTTTTTGCATTTAGGTTTAACTCTTTATTTCGAAAATCCAAGAACGACATTTTGTGTATTGCTTGTCTTGTAAGGACTTCCAAATGTGGTTTGTATTCTGAAATTGTATCAATAGCAGAGATGACAATATCATTTTTTTCGATATCCAAAATTCGAGAATGAATGACATCCATATCTTTTGAGTCTGGAACTTTCAAAATCATTGAATATTCAGAATTCATCCCTATTTGTACTAGGCTTCCCGTAACTGAGAATAAATCAATAATTTTAGATTGATGTGATTTTGCCTTAGCTTGCTTAATAAATTCGACTGTAACTACCTTAGGCACGCCCATCACTTCATTCAAATCCCATAAACGATTTATTGAAGCGATTTCTGAACTAAGTCCTTGACTATGAGCTTGTAGCTGTTCTCCTGACAATACCCACTTTGGTTTTTTTGTGTCTCCACCTCCCGGAGTTTTTCCGTTGTCTACTTCTCTTTGTTGAAAGCGGATGATTGGGTGTTTATCTGACATGTTATTCCTCCTTTAATACATTTCTTATTTTCCTTAATGAGACATTTAAGACACTTGCAACTTCTTTTTGTGATACTTTGTGTTGCAACAAGTACTTTATAGATTCATCTATCGATTCCTTTCCAATGCGTTCTCTAAGGAAGATTTCATAGAAAAGTTGTGAGTAGTTTAAAATGTCATCATTTCGTATTAATGTTTTTTTTGCAGCTGATAGAACGACATTTTTTATATCTGCTGGAGAGTATCCCTCTGTAACATATGCTAATTCTGTCACTTTTTTTTGATCATTAGAGAAATTAGTCTCCATAATACTTGAATATTCAAGTATTAAATCTTTTCTTAACTTGTCATCCGGTAAATCTAATTTGATAATTTTATCAAATCTTCGCCAAACCGCTTCATCAAGTAATTTCTCATGATTTGTGGCAGCTATCAAAATACTGTTTTCATTAAAACTATCCATATTTTGTAGTAAGCTGTTCACAACTCTTTTCAATTCTCCCAATTCATTCTTATCATCTCTAATTTTAGCTAAAACATCAAATTCATCTAAAAACAAAATACATGGACGTTGAGAAGCATAATCAAATACTTTACGGATGTTTTTTGCTGTATTACCTAAAAGTGATGAGACAATCCCGTCTAATCTTGCAGTAATAAGTGGTAATCCGGTTTGTAAACTTATGAATTTAGCCAATGAGGTTTTTCCAGTTCCTGGTTTTCCGTATAAGAGTAAGTGATTATTAAAATCAATGTCTGCCATTATAAGCTTATCTCTATTTAGATACGAAGCGATAAAATCTAGGACCTCATTTTCCACAATTTCATTAAATATCAAACTTTCTTTTGATTCAGTGGGCATAAAAATATCAACCATCTCTACCTTAGTGTCTTTATCAAAAGGTTTTGAATTTAACCCGTCCAAAGTTGACAAATGTGTGTTATTTTCGGCAAGAAGCCGATTAATTTTATTTCCAATATTTTTTTGACCATCTTCAATAAGATAATCAGCTAATCTTTTTGAATAGTTAATGACCTTTTGTTTGTCATTTGAGATGCCACCTTCAATAATTTTTAGAATTTCAGAATACATATCTATCCCCCTCCGATAGACCGTAATATACCATATTTGTTACTATTTATCAATATATCGAGTGGTTTAATCAGATATTCGTTATCTATAATTGTTTTTGTGTAATCCAAATCATGATAAGTGTGTTTTTTTGGTTTTGGATTTGATCGTTTTATGCTAGAATGAAAAAAAGGATAGAAAGAAGGGGATATTTTGTCCAATTTAATTAAAACAGCGATACCAACTGATCAAAAAGCAATTGCATTTCTAAAGTCAACTCCAGAGAAATACCCAAGCCTTGATATAACTCCTTTTGTTGCAAAAGAGTTGTATAATACTTATATTTTTAATAAACGTCATTTTAATTGCCCTACTGATGGGTGTGATGCACCAGTCACTTGTCGGTCAATTGACCCATCTAGCAAAAACAAACCTACATTTGTCAATCAATCACTTTTAATTAATAAACATTCATCTTGTTGTCCTTATCACCCAAATAATTATGAATCAAACGTGACCTACACAACTTTCTTAGGGGAGTCTCTTAAATCTTACAAAAGTGGTGAAACCATATTTGACTTATCTTTAACTCGTGGATTTCAACCATCAGATCATTCTACAATTAAAGGGATACACAATTCAGCTCAATCTATATTAACTACTAAGAAAAAAACAAACAAAACAGGAACGTCAAAAGCTACTAAAGAAGGAAAAAGCGTAAGAAAACACTTGAAATCTTTAGTAGAACATGTCGAAATGTATAAACATAATCCGGACTTTTCTATTCTTACTAACAAGTCTAGCCATCCAATTCCAATTAAATATATGTTTAAGTATTTAAAAGGAAATGTCGAATTTGAAGATTTAAGTGCAGTAAGATATACATATATTTACTATAGTCAAGCTTTTTTATCAAAAACTAGGAAACCTTCTGTGCTTAGACTATCTTTCAAATGTCCTATAGCTGTGGACGGTCTAATTATGTATCCATCTTTAATTATTTCTAAAAAACATATTGAGAATGAATATCCTGATATTTATTCTCAATTTGTTAGTGGCACAGAAACAGAGTTCACAGTTTTCACAACGTTACCTTTTTTTAAAAAATACCTTTCGCCTGATGAAGTATATATTAACTTTTCTTCTTTTCTCGAATCGACCGAGATTGATCCCTTTAGTGATGAACTATTTTATAATTTATCTATTCGTCGATTGTAAAATTAAGCGAGACAAATAAAAAAACATTTATATCACACTTAAATTGTTATGCCTGCTAAAAAATACAAGGAGAATGAACACAAATGATCGACACCCATCCTACGGCGATGATAGTGACCTATTTACATCCAGAAATACCCGCTGCTATTGTTACCAGAAAGATCAAGAGTGACAGACAAATGGTTTGCAATGCCTACGTTTTTTTAGTAATACAAAATAAAAAATGGTTGCTTTATTTGTGTTTAGAATTAAACAAACGATTGAAATACAGATAGAGATATAGCACGTACTCGATAGGAAAAATTTTGAAAGTAACTAGGTGTCAAGCCAAAAACGTTGAGAGATTGCTAGACGAAAACATTCCCTCGTCTTGGGAAAGTTATTACCAATCGTTGAAAGAACACTTAAGGTCAATTTGAGAAATAGGAACTTTTAAAAAAGACTCATCAAAATGAACGTCTGAAAGAATCTTTTACTGCAAATAAAAATAAATACGACTATAATAAAAGAAAAAAACAGGTAAAAGATGTCTACGATGACCCCAAAATATCAAGAGAGTATTTCGTCAGAAGTAAGAAGAGAGGCGCTCATGCGGATGTTGCCGCCAAATAAAGAAAGTGTGGCAAAAATCAGTCGAGAGTTAAATATTCCTGAAACCACACTTTTTAGGTGGTGTAAAGAAGAAGGAGGCGAGTTGTTTTTGGAAGTGGCATCGGAGTCGGAAAAGAAGTTTTAGATTATATACTGTCATTGGTAAATCTTTATGGTATGGTGTCTATGAACCGGGTCGTGAATACCTATAACAAACAAAACAAGCTCCCAATTGAAAAAGAAGCCGTTGCAAAATATCTGGAAGAGTTACCTAGTTACCTCTCGAACCATCATGTTTACGTTTATGAAGATTACTTCGTGATGGAGGCCATCTATCTGTTTGACCAAATGGAAGAAATGTTGGGTGAAAAAGCAGGGAAACCTTACTATTTGCCTCCGAAAGAAGAATTGTTGAAGTATTGTGACGATCAATATTTTGAAGAAAGTGAAGCCTATAAGCAATTTTCTTTGAAAATGCATCAGTTATTTCCTCGAATGCATCCGGTCAGACTCGACGAGATGATTTTGGAAGCACGTGATCTCTGCGCATTAAACGAAGAACTTTCACGTGTTCTAGATAGTCTGGAGATGCTAGGACTCTCGTTGTCGAACATGAAAGTCGTCAATCAGGTAGCTCAGGAGGTTACTGAGTTAGCGAACCATACACGGTTATGGGAAAATAATGGCTTTACACCGAATGAGCTTTTTGAAATTGTAGAGAAAAAATCATTGAAACCTTTGCCGGCGCAACCTTTTATTTTTGGTCAACCACCAGCTCAAAAAAAACATTCAAAAAACAAAAATAATTGGACGTGATGATCCTTGTTCTTGTGGCAGTGGGAAAAAATACAAAAAGTGCTGCTTGAAATGAAGGTACTGCTTGTCATCAATTCACCGAAGCCAAATCCCTGTCCTTAAAAAAGACATAAGAAAAGCATCCAAAAGCTTTCTTTCGATTGTAATCTTCTTTAAAGCATGCTATTCTATGTGAGTAGTATTTCTTGATATGTAAATGAAGCATTGGTCATTCAAAAGAGTCACCATTTACCCTTCCATTCACACTTAAGTTGGTATTGCAAAAAAATAAGCACACTTGGTGTGTCAATTGGAGGTAACGTTTATGAATAACGGTACAGTAAAATGGTTTAACGCAGACAAAGGTTTTGGATTTATCACAGCAGAAGATGGGAAAGATGTTTTCGCACATTTCTCAGCAATCCAAGGTGAAGGATTCAAATCATTAGACGAAGGTCAAGCAGTAACTTTTGATATCGAAGAAGGCCAACGCGGTTTACAAGCAGTAAACATCGTTAAAGCTTAATTAAATTTAAAAGTGAATCGGTCTTACGAGGGTCTCCCTCGTAAGGCTTTTTTTGTCATTCACAAAAAATGTAAGAGCAGCCACAAGTTTCTTTTAGCTGTTTTTTTCTTTCTTCTGACCAGGAAAGGAATTGAATCTTTTTAATTGATAATCATTCTCAATTAGGTTATATTATGAGGAACAATGAAAAGGATGGTGTCATATGGAAATTTATTGGACGGAGATTCAAAAGGTGATTGAAGAAACACCCGAGGTTCGAACGTATCACTTAGCGTGTCCCAAGGGCGTTACTTGGGAAGAAGGCGCACATATTCATCTGGCGTTGGCAGGGTTCAATGCAGGGGACAAGCCCAATCGTGCCCTTGTTCGTCATATGTCGATTTCAACAACCATGGCAGAAAAAACCATTGGAATTACGACCCGAATCAAGGAGGAGTGTTCCGAGTTCAAGTCGATTTTACGTCAACTTCCGCTTGGCGAAAAAGTCGCATTGTTTAAAATCAACAGCAACCTCGCCTTAAGAAAAGAAAACCGCCCGATTTATCTCCTGTCATCTGGTGTCGGACTGGCTTCTTTTCGTCCCTTAACCTTACAATATTTTGCCGATCAAACAGGCGTCCCAGCCGTGCATTCCCTGAACGTCTCGGTTCCTGGAGAAGACACCTTATTTGCAGACGTGTTTAGGACACAAGCAGACAAACATTTTCAATCGGAATTTGTCAACTCTCGCCAAGCTTACTATCAGGCGGCAGCTACCTTAGCCAACGATCAATCCGGATTGTTTTACTTAGTAGGTAGCGATGAATTTTTACAAGAAAACATTCTATTCTTACAAGAACGCGGCATCGCTTTCGACCAAATCGTTATCGACAAACATCCCGACCGTCGGACCGCTTTCTTCGAAGCAATGACGCCAACTGCGGCAATAAAATAAATGGGAATGATAGATAGAAAAAGCAAAAACCTCTTTCTCAAAGGTTTTTGCTTTTTTTGATGGGGGAATTGGACTCAATGAAGTCGTTTCCTAGTTGAACTTTAATTTGTTGATGTTTAGAAAGTTTTGAGCCGCTAATGCAACACCGCCAAAAACAATCGATTTCTCGCCTAAAGAGCTAGTTGTGATTTTGATGTTATTCGAAAATTTTCCTGAAAGATTTTGTTTAACAATTTCTATCAGATCAGGGATGTTTTCATAAATTTGGCTATTGATAATAATTGTTTGCGGACTTAAAATACTCGAAATATTATTAATACCGATACTTAGCAAATAGGCATTTTCCTGTAGCGTATTTACAATTCTTTCATTTTTTTGCTCGTACATTGTCTTGATTGTAAGATTGTCAAATGGCTTGTTGTGAAAGAGTGGCGTCAATTTATTATAAAGCGCGCTAGTCGATGCATATTGTTCTAAACATCCTTTGTTTCCGCAAGGACACTTTATTCCATTTGGGAAAAGAATTGAATGTCCAATTTCTCCGGCTTCACCGTTGACTCCTTTTTGCAATAGTCCATCAATGACAATTCCAGCACCAATTCCGCTATGAATGCTAATTCCCACTAAATTTTGGGTTTCTGGTCCGAAACAATAAGCACCGAGAGCGACCAAGTTGGCTTCATTTTCAATAAAAATGGGGCAAGGGTATATCTTTTTTAAGGTGTTGTAAAGGTAAAACCCAGTTAAATCATAGTATGGGGTGAAAAGAACCTCATTGTTATGAACGACACCATGGACTCCGATGGTAATCCCACGGAGTTCTTCGTAAGAGCCTTGCGTAATTTCGCTAATAAGTTGGTTGATTAGGTCGACAACGTTCTCTCGATGGATACGAATATTTTCTTTTTTTATCCATCGAATTTCTTTCCCATCCAAATAAGCGGAAATACCACTAATATAATTGATTCCTACATCAATTGAAATAACAGTAGCAATTTTAGGATTGAATTCTAATAGGACAGGCTTTCTCCCCCCCACAGAACTTGCATGACCAATGCCGGTTTCAAAAACGAATTGTTCTTCAATCATTTTTTTTATGATTGCCGAAACAGAGGCTTTGTTTAGACCAGTCAGTTTGGATAGGTCTGCTCGAGAGATATTTTTATGATCAATAATTGCTTTTAAAATAACGGATTCATTTTGTTGACGAATGTCAAACTTATCAGAAATCATTTTTTTCTCCAATCTTAAATTATTATTTATTATAAAAAATAACGCCACATTAAAGATGTATTGTTTGTAAGAATATGTAAAAAACAATCAATCTTTTTAATTATACGCGACAAATAATACTCTTGACAATGTGAAAGCGGTGTTTTATACTCAGGTACATAAGTTAGTTTAGCGAACAAACAAACTAAAAGCAAGAAGATTGTATCATGTTGATTGTATTTTTATCATTTTAGTGAAAGCGTTTCTAAAATGAAGGGAAAGAATCAAAACGTTACAGGAAATTATTAGCAAAATGTTTAATCAATCGATTGATTAGTAAGGGGGATAATAATGATTAGGATTCACGAAAGTTATATTGAAAAAAAATATGACAATGAATTATTAAGAATTGATGCATGGGGGAAAGACGGTTTTAGAGTTCGAGCTTTTGCTGACCGGAAATACAAAGATGAAAACTTTGCCCTATTAGATCCTGAAGAAATTCAAGGTCATAAGATCGAGGTGCTTCATCACAATGGTAATGAGATTACTGTTCAAAACGGTAAGATAAAAGCCGTGATCGACCACCGTGATCGTATTACTTTTTATGATGCGAAAGACAATATCTTATTGCGTGAGTACATCCGTTTACGTGCGGTAAAACACGATGATGGTGCTGAGGACGTTGGGACGATTGAAATTACCAAAGATTTTAACTCCACACTAAAATTAAAATCTAGGGAATTTAAAGCAAACTATGGTGGTTTGTTCGAAACAACGACGCGATTTGAATCTGACGAGAATGAAAAAATATTTGGCATGGGGCAATACCAGCATGAATTTTTAGATTTAAAGAATACGAAATTAGAATTAGCGCAAAGAAACTCACAAATGTCTATTCCGTTTTATATTTCGAGTTTAAATTATGGCTTTTTGTGGAATAATCCGGGATATGGTGAAGTAACATTTGCTAAAAACTTGACTGAATGGAATATGAAAGCGACAAGCTCGATTGATTACTGGATTACAACCGGCGATAGCTTAAAAGAAATCTCTAAAAACTATGCTGAAGTAACTGGTACGGTACCATTAATGCCTAAAGAAATGTTAGGGTTGTGGCAAAGTAAGTTAAGATATCGCACGCCAGATGAAGTGTTAGATGTCGTGAAAAAATACGATAGTAAAGGAATTCAATTATCAACCATTGCGATTGACTATTTCCATTGGCCAAAACAAGGGGAGTACCGCTTTGATGAAGATTTTTGGCCAGAACCAGAAAAATTAATTAAGGAATTAAAAGAAAAATACAAGGTAGAACCAATTCTTTCTATTTGGCCAACTGTACAGTCAGATGCAGCAAATTATGAAGATTATTTAGAAGGTGGCTACCTCATTAATGTGAATCGTGGTGTTCGACTCACAATGTTAATTCAGGGAACCACGGTATTCTTGGACACAACAAATCCTGAAGCAAGAGAATATGTATGGGATCGGATTAAGAAAAATTATAAAGATTTAGGAATTGATTATTACTGGATAGATGTTGCAGAGCCAGGCTATGCTGTTTACGATTTCGATAACTATCGATACGATAGTGGGTCTGCACTTGAAACAGCCAACCTTTACCCAATTGGTTTCCTCAAGATGGTTCATGATGGCATGAATACCAAGAATCACTCGGTTGTAACATTAGTTCGAGGAGCATGGGCTGGTGCACAAAAATATGGTGCATTAGGATGGTCAGGGGACATTGATTCAAGCTTTGAAGCCTTTAATCACCAAGTAAATACGGGACTAAACGTCGGAATGGCCGGTTTACCATGGTGGACGACTGATATCGGAGGATTTCATGGAGGGGATCCAGCTGATGTGGAATTTAGAGAGTTAATTGTTCGCTGGTTCCAATACTCAACATTTTCACCAGTATTACGAATGCATGGCGACCGCTTGCCACATAGTGCGCCGCTATCAAATAGTGGTGGTGGTTCAATGCCAACAGGTGCTCCGAATGAAATTTGGTCGTTTGGTTCAGAAGTAGAAGAAATCTTAGAAAAATATTTACAAGTAAGAGAATTACTTAAAGATTACATTCATGGATTAATGAAAGAAGCACATGAAGATGGCTTACCATTAATGAGAACATTGTTTTATGAGTATCCAAACGATAAAGAGGCTTGGGAAGTTGATAACACCTACCTCTTTGGTTCGGACTTATTAGTCGCACCAATTATGAATTATAAAGATCGAACAAGAAACGTTTATTTACCTGAAGGTGAAAATTGGATTCACATCTATAGCAATCAAGAATATTCAGGTGGTGCTTCTTATGAAATTGATGCGCCAATTAATCAAATTCCAATTTTTGTGAAAAAATCAAGTAAGGACGACTTTGCTGACTTGCTTACGTACACAACCAAAGCGTTTCAATAATTTAAACAAAGTGTAGGTGGGATTTGGATGTTTTTGAATAAAGATGTTGAAGTAACACAGAATTCATTTATTGTACGAGATGGCGATCAAAATTTGATTGTTCAAGAATGGGGTAAGAATACGGTTCGAATCACTTGTTCTCGAGATGAACTGAACAACATTCATAAAAGTCAAAGAATTGAAGAGTTGAACAAAAATATTGAATCAAGTTCTTCCATTTTGAAAGAAGAAAACCAAGTAACCTTGTTGAACAATGATTTAAAAGTAGTCTATGACGAAGAAAAATTAGTATTTTATTATAGAGAGAAACAAGTGTTAAAAGAATTCTCTCGAAAGCAAAGTCAGGTTAGGAGGACAATCGGTATTGATGATCATATACCGATTGTCGATGCACCATCTTCTTCACTGAACCTTTCTCCAAGAGAGTTTCGTTTTCGTTCCCCAAATACATATCAAGCGACACTAAGATTTGAAGGGGACGAACATGAAAAAATCTTTGGACTGGGGGGCTATCAAGAAGAAAACCTAGACAAAAATTTAGGTTCTTATGAGTTAATGCAAAGAAATTCTCAAACGTCGATCCCATTTTATTTATCGAATAAAAATTATGGATTTATTTGGAACGATGCTTCGGTTGGGGAAGTGAATTTTAGTAAAAACCAAAAAAAATGGACGAGCTTTTCGACAGATGCCATTGATTATTTGGTGACAGTGGGTGAAACACCTAAAGTGATTCTCGAGAGTTTTACTGAGATGACAGGAAGAACACCTGAAATGAATCGTGATTTATTGGGATTATGGCAAAGTAAACTAAGGTACCAAACGATTGATGAAGTAAAAGAAGTTTATGAGCAATACCGAAAAAGAAAAATCAACTTATCTGTTTTAGTCATTGACTATTTTCACTGGACTGCGGATGGTGATTTTGAGTTTGACTTCAATTACTGGCAAGGAATCAAAGAACTTTCAAAAATACTAAAAGAAACAAACACTCAGTTCATGGTTTCTTTATGGCCAACGGTAACCAAGGAGAGTAAACACTACAGAGAGTATGTCAATAATCAGATGATTATTCAAGCAAAGGAAGGATCGAGTGCCTTATTTGATGGAAAAGACATTTTAGATTTTTCGAACCCAAAGACCGCACTGAAGCTTCAATCTTTGCTTGATAAAAATTATCGCAAAAATGAGATTGATTTATTTTGGGCAGATCAAGCGGAACCTGAAATGGATCAGTATGAACATCATAGGTACTCAGTCTATGAAGGCGATTTCTCAAAAGTAGCCAGTCGTTACCCTTATCATTACTTAAAAGCTGTTCAATCAAGTCATTCGTCGGCTAAAAATATGAATCCAGTTTTAATTCGTTCTGCCTGGTTTAACTCTCAAAAATACGGTGCACTTGCTTGGTCAGGAGATATTGAAAGCTCTTTCGCTTCTTTAAGAAAGCAAATTCAGATTGGGCTTAATATGGGGATGAGTGGCATCTCGTGGTGGACTAGTGATATTGCCGGATTCCATAGTGGAAACAGTGAAAGTTCAAGTTTTCAAGAGCTAATGATTCGCTGGTTTCAATTTGCAGTCTTCAGTCCTATTTTACGAATGCACGGTGACCGTCAACCCCATACCCAACGTATTGGGGAAAGTGGTGGTGGCGTTCGAACAAGTGGTGGCCCGAATGAGATATGGTCATTTGGACCGCAAGTTGAGCGAATTTTAACGAAGTTTACTCAAATCCGGGAGAATTTAAAACCCTATATCGCGTCTGTCTACCAAGAAAGTACGGAATATGGCTACCCACTAATGAGAAGTTTGTTTTTTGAATTTCCTGAAGATAAAGAAACTTGGAGTGAAACGACAAATTATATGTTTGGAAGCTCGTTACTGATTGTTCCTATCGTTGAAGAAGCGTTAACAGAGGTTGAAGTTTATTTTCCTGAGGGGCAGACTTGGATTGATGTCTTTTCAAACGAACGTTTTAATGGGGGACAAACATACAATATTCGACTATCTTTAGAACAGATACCTGTTTTTTGTAAGTCTGGAACGCTATTGGAAAAAGAGTACATAGAGCTATTTGATGTGAAGTAATTTGATTTTATTTTATAGAAAGAAAGGATTGTTTTAAATGGGAGTAGTTATTGCAAGAATAGATCAAAGATTAGTACATGGGATTGTTGTCACACAATGGGCGAGTTCAACAAAAGCTAAACGAATTATGGTTGTCGATGATGCCGTTGCGAATGACGAGCCAAGAAAAGCCGCTATGCGAATGAGCAAGCCTGCTGGAACTGGAATGTCATTGATTGGTAAAGATACAGCAATTGCGAATTTTAATGAAGGAAAATATGATAATCATAATGTTTTATTGGTTGTAAATAATGTTGCGGTTTTATTAGATCTTGTAAAAAGTGGTGTAGTCATTCCAAAAGTAAACATCGGAATTATGTTAGATAGTGAAGAACGTACAAAATATGAAAAGAACTTTGCAGCAACCGATGAAGAACTACAACAATTAAAAGAATTATCTGATCTGGGCATTCCGGTATCTTACCAGTTCACACCATCAGATAAAGAAGAGCCATTATCTAAATACCTATAGGATAAGAGATCAAGAAAAGAGGGAGAAAAATGCCAGAATTTTTACAAAATATCTTAATTATATTATTACCAATGTATGCTTTAATTGATAATCGAGGAATTACGGTAATGAACCACTGGCCGGTGACAGTGGGATTGTTTGCTGGACTTATTATGGGAGACCTTCCTACAGCTTTAGCGATTGCCGGGACATTCCAATTGATGAGTTTAGGTGTCGCAGCACTTGGAGGATCATCGGTTCCAGACTACGCGTTAGCTACTGTTGTCGCAATTTATTTAAACGCACGTACTGGTTTAGACGTTGGTGCATCGGTTGCGATCGGCTTACCAGTAGGGATATTAGCGATTAATTTAGATGTATTGACTCGAACATTAAATTCATTGATTACTGAAAAATCAAAGAAATATTTAGAACAAAGAGAATTTAAAAAAATGCAAACAGTGAATTTTTTAAGTATTTTTTTAGTTGCGATGCAAGCTTTTATCCCGATGATTATTTTAGTCGCATTCGGACCAGCAGCGGTTCAATCAATTATTGAGTTTATTCCAGATTGGGTTACGGCTGGATTAAACGTGGCTGGTGGAATGCTTCCAGTAGTCGGTGTGGCGATGCTCATGCGTTATATGCCAACAGGTCGTTACATTTGGGCTTTATTAGTCGGCTTTGTGATGGCTGCCTACTCAGCAATGCCAATTTTAGCAATATCCATTATTGGTTTTGCACTCGCTATTTATACATACAATAAATTAGCAACTACAAAAGTAACTGCTGTAACCGATCAAAATTCAGAAATCGAGATGGGAGATGACTTTGATGAGTAATATCGATAGCCAATCAGTGAACTCTGTGACGAATAAATTATCAAAAAAAGAACGTAGAAATGCAGCGTGGCGCTGGTCCTTTATAGGTAGTAACAATGTCAACTATGGGACGTTACAAGGGACAGGTTATGCCTGGTCAATGGCTCGTTCTCTTCGTAAAATTTATCCGAATGATGATGATTACGTAGAAGCGATGAAAGTAGAGTATGAGTATTTTAATATTACGCCGTACATGGGTCCGCTAGTAATCGGTGCAGATTTAGCGATGCAAGAAAAAGAAGGAACAGAATCGTTGGAGGCTGTGCGCTCTATTAAAACCTCTCTAATGGGACCGTTATCAGGTATCGGGGACTCTTTACTTTGGGTTTTATATCCAACGATTATGGGATCAATTAGTGGCTATATGGCATTAGATGGCAATCCCATTGGTGCAATTATTTGGATGATTTTAAACTTAGGTTTAGTTTGGATGCGTTTGAAACTATTTGATTTAGGTTTTGAGTCCGGCACACGTTTGATTACGGATATGGCAGATAAATTATCTGCCATCACAGAAGCGGCTTCTGTGATGGGGTTGACAGTGGTCGGAAGTTTAATCGCAACCGTTGTAAAGGTTTATACTCCTTTAGAGTTTCGTTTTGGTGATGTTACTCTAGGTTTGCAAGAAGAAGTATTTAATAAAATCTTACCTTCTTTATTACCAGTATTGTTAACCGTACTCGTATATTGGTTAATGGAAAAGAAAAAATGGGGCTTCTTAAAAATCATTTTTTCAATCATTATTCTTTCGCTGATTGGTGCATTCTTTGGCGTACTTGGAGTAGCATAGAAATAATGATTAAAGCTTATTAAGGGAGAATTGAAATGAAGAAAATAATTATTGCGACACATCATTATTTAGCTAAAGGTATGAAGGATACATTAGAGTATATTGTACCGAATACCGTAGAAGTAATTGATATTAGTGCGTATATTGATAATGTTTCCGTTGAAAATCAAATTTTAGCTGAACTGGATAAATTTGATAAGAATGAACAAATTATCGTTTTTACCGATTTGCTCGGTGGTTCCGTAAACCAGGAATTTGTGAAGAAAATGAAAGATTACAACATCGAATTAATTACAGGTGCCAATCTCCCAGTCTTGATTACTATCGTTTTAGGTATGGGAGATGGAGAGTTATCCAAAGATACGATTCGTCTTGCAATTGAAGAAGCGAAAAATCAACTTGTTTATGTGAATGACTTTCTTGAAACGCAAGAAGTTGACGATGACGACGAGTGATTGCTTCATTCCTTAATGAAAAGAACATCTATTATTCTATGGAATAGTGGATGTTCTTTTTTGAACGCAGTATTTAACCAATTACAGAGAAACATTAGTAATCTATTTAATAGAATCCTTTCACTCCCCCCCAACTTGCAGCAGTTTTTTTCCCTTATCTATGCTATTCTTAAAGCAAGAAGAATGTCAGAAAGGATCAAGCGATGAAAAAAGTACGTGTTTTACTTTACCTAGAAGTGGCCGAACAAATCAAAAAAGATATTTTTACCGGGAAATATCCAGTCGGTTCCATGCTACCGACGGAAAATGAACTGGAAGAAATGTTTGGTGTAAGCAAGATTACCGTTCGCAAGGCGATTGAGCTCTTAGCAGCGGATGAATATGTTGAAAAGAAAAGTGGTCGAGGCACGACGGTTTTGAGCAACCGCCCGTATAATCGCTTGTCGAAGGCGGAGAGTTTTACGCAAATTTTACAAAATTCGCAACATGAAGTGCGTAAAGAAGTGCTTGATTTGCAAAAATTAGAGGTGAAAAAAGGGGAACTCTTATTTGATTTATTCGGCGAACAAGTTGTTCGTTTCGAACGCTTGTATTATTTGGATGAGCAACCTTATATTTATTTTGTGCACTATTTACCGCCAGCGATGTTTGACTTTCAGGTGGAAACTTTTGCGAAAGAATCCTTGTATCGCTTGCTAATGCAAAAAGATTATACGATTGACTCTTTTTCAGATGATTTCTTGGGTGTACGACTCACCACTCGAGAGCAAGCGATTTTACAAACGGAGGAAGTAATCGGTACGAAGCGTATTCGTCGCTCCACAACGGCGGAAGGCCAGATGGTTGAATATTCTGAAGCGATATACAATACAAATTTACATCCGTATCGGATTGATTATGAGGTTTAGATGAATTGTCCTTAGACGTTTAAAACGTGCTGTTTCTGGCATTTTTTAAACGTCTTTTTTTCTATCTCATTTTTCTTTCAGGCGGTTCAATAGAAAAAGAAGATGTGCTTTTACAGTTAACCGTTTACAAATAAAAAAGAGTGTGCTAATATCTTGGGTGTAAACATTATAATGTTATAATTAAAAAACGAGGAGGAAATAAAAAATGGAGAAGTTTGTTGGGTTGATTGAACAAAAAATTATGCCGGTTGCCAATCGAATCGGGACACAGCGACATATGACTGCGATTCGAAAGGGAATTATTGCGACGATGCCGTTAACAATTGTTGGTTCATTTTTTACCATATTGCTAAACATTCCTGTCGATTCTATTGCTGCATTGATTGAGCCGTATCGTGAAATTTTAGATATTCCATTTCGTTACACTGTCGGGATTTTAGCCTTATATGCGACTTTTGGAATCGCTTCGGCTTTAGCCAAGAGTTATAAGCTAGATGCGCTGACTGCGGGGATTTTGTCCTTGATGTCTTTCTTGATTGTTGCTGCGCCACCGCTTCGAGTCTTTGAAAATGTGGAGGAAGTAATTGGAGCAGGTCGCTACATTAATATCGCTAATCTGGGTTCTGGTTCACTCTTCGGTGCGATTGTAACGGCGATTGTTTCAGTGGAAATTTATCGTTTCTTTTTAGAAAAAGAAATTACGATCAAAATGCCCGATGGTGTTCCACCTGAAGTAACCAACTCTTTTGTCGCTCTAATTCCAGGAGCAGTCATTTTAGTTTTCTTCTGGGTCTTGCGTCACATGATTGGTTTTGATCTGAACGGTTTCTTGAGTCAATTATTAATGCCATTAAAAGGAGTACTAGCAGGAAACAGCTTATTCGGTGGCTTATTAACCGTCTTCTTAATTTGTTTCTTTTGGGTGCTTGGGATTCATGGTCCAGCAATTATGGGTCCTGTGATTCGTCCGTTTTGGGATATTTCCATTGCAGAAAACATTGACGCCTTTAATGCTGGAGTCAGCGCACACGAAATGCCGAATATCTTTACCGAACAATTTTTACAATGGTTTGTTTGGATTGGTGGTGCCGGGACTACGCTTGCACTGGTCGTTTTATTTATGTTTTCGAAGTCTCAGTATTTAAAGAGCTTGGGTCGCCTATCGTTTTTACCAGGTTTGTTTAATATTAATGAACCGATGATTTTTGGAGCACCGATTGTCATGAACCCAGTCTTAGGGATTCCCTTTATTGTTGCGCCTTTAATCACCACTACGATTTCTTATGTATTGACGGTGAGTGGTCTAATTCCAATGATGGTTGCTCGTTTGCCTTTTGCCATGCCTGCTCCAATTGCAGCTTGGATGAGTACAAATTGGAGTGTCGGTGCAGGGGTTTTAGTTGTCTTTAACTTTGCATTGACACTAGCGATTTATTATCCATTCTTCAAGGTTTTTGAAAAACAACAATTAACTAGAGAAGCGGAAGAACGGGCACTTGAAGAACAAGCTGCTGAGCAACTCAAGCAAGTCACTGCTTAAAACAAAAAGGGAAGTTGTGCTGGTGGCCTAGGAAAGTTTAGGTCACCACCCTTCCTTTTTTCAATGAAAGGAAACAGGAGGGAACAACATGCAATTAGTCAGTGCTATCATCTTTTTATTTATTAGTCATATATACTTAGAGAAAAGGGGATTACCTGATGTGTTAGAACAAATGAAGTTACGTTTTGTTTTTCTATTGACTCTGGGTTTCATTTTTCTTACGATTCTCTTAGGAAGATGGCTCCCTTTTGGTGACGTACTCGTTATGAGTGTGACGGTTAGTTGTTCCACAGCAATTGCTTTTAAGTATCGAAATAAAATCGAAAAAATCGAACGGAGAGTGCGAAAATGAAAAGAGCGTTAGGTGTGTCTGTCTATCCAGATCATAGTGATCCACAAGAGGATCGAAGCTATCTTGAATTAGCAAAAAAATATGGTTTTAGTCGAATTTTCATGAGTATGTTAGAGGTAGCAGAAGGAGCAGAAGTGGTAAAGAAGAAGTTCAAGGACTTAATTTCCTTTGCCAAGGATTTAGGGTTTGAAACGATTTTAGACGTCGCACCCGCTGTTTTTGAGCAATTAAATATTTCCTATGGCGATTTGACTTTTTTCCATGAAGTGGGGGCCGATGGAATTCGTTTGGATGTTGGGTTTGATGGCAATAAAGAGGCGATGCTGACTTACAATGATTTTCACTTAGCCATTGAGTTGAACATGAGTAACGATGTGGCTTATTTGGATAACATTTTGTCCTATCAAGCCAACAAGCCTTTCTTATACGGTTGCCATAATTTTTATCCGCAAGAAGGGACGGCTTTGCCCTATGATTTTTTTGAAAAATGTAGCATTCGTTTCAAAAAACAAGGCTTACGTACGGCCGCCTTCGTCAATTCTCAAGTTGGTAAGATTGGACCTTGGGATATTAATGATGGCTTGCCAACTTTAGAAATGCACCGACATTTACCGGTAGCGGTTGCCGGGAAACATTTGTTTGCGACCGGCTTGATAGATGACGTAATCATCGGAAATGCCTACGCTTCAGAGGCAGAATTGAAAGCGCTTGGTGGAATCAACCGTTATCAAACCGCCTTAACAATTGATTTTGTTCCAGGGGTCAATCCAGTGGAGAAGGCGATTGTACTTGACGAGCTGCATTTTCGTCGAGGCGATATTACCGCCCAAGTGGCTCGTTCGACAGAAGTTCGGAAAAAATATAAAGAGGAAGTCAATCCCGCGCATGATTCCGCTATTGAATTTCAAAGAGGCGATGTGGTGATTGGGAATGATGGTTTTGGAAAATATAAAAATGAATTACAAATTGTGCTTGAACCACATCGCGATTCACGAAAAAATAAGGTCGGACACATCGTACCGGAAGAGTTGATTTTATTACCATTTATTGAACCGTGGACAAAATATCGTTTCGTAGAAAAATAGGAGGAGTCTCATGAAAATTGGTGCGTATGGTGAAGTGATGTTACGAATGAACCCACCAGAATATTTAACTTTAGAACAAACGGATACCGTACGTTTGATGTATACCGGTACAGGAGTGAATATCCTAGGGAACTTGGCGCATTTTGAAATCGACAGTTTCTTGTTGACGGCTTTACCGGAAAACCGTCTGGGAGATGCCGCTATGGCAAAGCTTAGAAGTTTTGGCATTCAAACGACTTATACTCTTCAAGAGGGGCAGCATCTCGGTTCCTATTTTGCAGAAATGGGCTACGGGCCACGTCCAACTGAAGTTACCTATCAAAATCGATTAAACAGTTCCTTTTGCTTAACGGCAAAAGAAAGCTACGACTTGTCTGCTTTTGTCACAGAAATGGACGTGATTCACATTTGCGGCATTAATTTAAGTTTAACGAAACAGACGGTCGAAACAGCACTTACGCTAGCAAAAAAGGCTCACGAAGCGGGAAAAAAGGTATGTTTTGATTTTAATTTCCGTCCAAGTCTCAATCAAGAGCTTGGAAAAAAAGAAGAAATGCGAGCGCAATATGAACAGATTTTACCTTATTGTACGCTTGTCTTCGGTAGCCTACGTGATTTAACAGAATTGTTGGGGTGGAAGCAAGGGGAAGAATCGGAAATTGCCTTGATCCAAGCCTTTTTGAAACACTATGATATTGAGTGGTTTGCCGGAACGACACGGAGCCAAGTCGGCCATCAAAAACAGTTAAGTGGCTATCTTGTGACGCAAACCTCGGCGACTGAAACGGCTCCTTACCCTTTGGAGATTTTAGATCGTATCGGAGCCGGTGATGGCTACGCGGCAGGAGTTCTCCTTGGATTTGCAGAAAATTGGCCAATTGAAAAAACCGTGGCGTTTTCACTGGCAAATGCGCGTCTGGCGCATACGATTCAAGGCGATACCCCTTTAACCAATCGGCGACAAGTCGAACAATTACTCAACCATCCAACCACCGATTTGGTGCGTTGATGCCATTTTTTTGAAAGAGGAGAATGTTCATATGAAGGAGAAAGTACTCAAAGGCGGACGTTTCATTTCGGGAGCACCTTGTGAGTTGGCTTTTGTAAACGGGAAAATCGTGGAAGTAGCACCAGTGATTGATGCCAAGGGCCGTGAAGTGATTGATATTACGGGCAAGTTCCTTTCAGCTGGTTGGATTGATGACCATGTTCATTGTTACGAGGAAATGGATTTATATTATGATTACCCGGATGCAATCGGTGTGACGCAAGGCGTGACGACCGTCATTGACGCGGGAACGACGGGTGCAGAAAACATTCAACGTTTTTATGCGCTCGCGCAAAAGTCAAAAACAAACGTCTACGCCTTACTCAATATTTCGAAGTGGGGCATTGTCGAACAAGACGAGTTGGCAGACTTAACGAAAATCCAAGAACAGCTGATTCAGCAAGCAATCAAAGACTTGCCGGATTTCATTGTGGGGATAAAGGCGCGGATGAGTAAAACGGTGGTCGGAGACAATGGAGTGACGCCGCTAGATTTAGCCAAGAAAATCCAAAAAGAAAACGACAACCTGCCGTTAATGGTACACATTGGTTCTGCTCCACCGACCTTGGAAGAAGTACTCGCTCGGCTAGAAGCTGGTGATGTATTAACACACTGCTTTAATGGCAAGCCCAATGGGATTTTGGATCAAAGGGCCGGCTGGATCAAACCGATTGCGATTCGAGCTTATAAAAAAGGCCTCATTTTTGATATCGGGCATGGCACGGATAGTTTTAATTTTCATGTGGCAGAAACCGCCTTGAAATCAAATATTAAGGCGCAAACGATTAGTACCGATATTTATATCCGCAATCGTGAAAATGGACCCGTTTATAACTTAGCGACGACGATGGAAAAATTACATGTAGTTGGTTATACCTGGGAAGAAATTATTGAAAAGGTAACGAGTGCCCCAGCGAAAGCCTTTCATTTGAATGGCAAAGGGCAATTGGCTGTCGGGTATGACGCAGATATGACCGTCTTTGAATTCATCGATGGGGAAAAAGTCTTAACGGATTCGAATGGACAAAAACGAACAACTTCTGTACAAATTCGACCCGTGAAAACAATCATTGGAGGCAAAGTTTATGCAAACGAGTTATGAGAAATTTGGATTAAAAGAAGTCGTTAATGCTTCGGGGCGCATGACGATTTTAGGTGTGTCAAAAGTTTCTGAATCGGTTTTAGCCGCCCAGCGTTTTGGTGGGGAACACTTCTTTGAAATGGAAGATTTGGGCGTCAAGATTGGGGCGTATCTAGGCGAGTTACTGCAAGCAGAAGATGCCCAAGTCGTTTCTTCGGCTTCGGCAGGAATTGCGCTGTCTGTCGCTGGTGTCATCGGTCAAGGAGACTTGTACCACGTCTATCATCCTTACACCCCAAAAATAACGAGACGCGAAATCATTTTACCTAAAGGGCATAATGTCGATTACGGCACACCCGTCGAGGTCATGGTGGAACAAGGAGGCGGTGTCGTGGTTGAAGCGGGGTACGCCAATGGATGCACGCCGGAACACGTGGAAAGAATGATTACACCAGAAACGGCTGGGTTACTCTACATCAAGAGCCATCACACCGTTCAAAAAAGCATGCTAACGGTAGAAGAAATGGCTACGGTCGCTAAAAAACATGACTTGCCACTCATTGTCGACGCGGCAGCAGAAGAAGATTTGTTGCGGTACTATCAAGCTGGCGCGGACCTGGTCATTTATTCTGGCGCAAAGGCCATCGAAGGACCAAGTGCCGGTCTCGTTCTTGGAAAGAAAGCAGCCATCGCTTGGGTCCGTTTACAAGGAAAAGGCATTGGGCGCGCCATGAAGATTGGCAAGGACAATATTTTAGGTTTTGCACAAGCAGTGGAGGATTATGTCAAAAATGGCAGTGAAGCGGGCGAAGCGATGAAAGCGCGTTTGGTACCTTTTATTACGGCTTTAAATACGGTCCCTCATATACAAGCGGAAGTCGTGCGAGACAGTGCCGGTCGTGCCATTTATCGGGCAAGCATCAAAGTCACTGGTGACAAGACGGCCACACAAGTGATTGCGGAATTAAAAACCAAAAGCCCGGCAATCTACACCCGTGAGTACCAAGCCAATCAAGGGATCATTGAATTTGATATTCGATCGGTTAATCAAGCAGAAATGGAAAAAATCGTGCAACGTCTGCAAGAAATTTTAGGATAATGAGAAAGAAGGAAAAAAAGATGTCATTAACACCCAACTATTTAGCCAATCGTATTTGTTTAAACGTCTTAGCAAACTCCGTGGAAAATGCACAAGCCTGCTATGAAGCAGCGGAGGGACACGTGATTTTAGGTGTGTTGTCAAAAGCTTATGCAACCGATGAAGCGGCGATTGAAGACATGAAAAAATACCAAGCAGCAACTAACAACGCCTTATCCGTTGGTCTCGGTGCAGGAGACCCCAACCAAAGTGAAATGGTTTCACGAATTTCAGCAGTATTACAACCGCAACACGTCAACCAAGTCTTCACCGGCGCCCCCATTTCTCGTGCCTTGCTTGGACAAAAGGAAACGGTGGTCAATGCCTTAATTTCTCCGACTGGCAAAGTCGGTTACGTGAACATCGCTACGGGTCCTTTAAGCTCAGAAGCTGCTGCCGCAGAAGTCCCGATCGATACCGCCATTGCCTTATTAAAAGACATGGGGGCAAGTTCGGTGAAATACTTCCCAATGAAAGGACTCGCGCATAAAGACGAGTACGTGGAAGTTGCCAAAGCTTGCGCGCGCAACGATTTTTATTTAGAACCGACTGGCGGGATTGATTTAGCTAATTTTGAAGAAATTGTTCAAATCGCTGTCGATGCAGGTGTGAAAAAAATCATACCACACGTTTATAGTTCGATTATCGATCCAGAAACAGGCGACACACGCCCAGAAGACGTTAAGCAATTGCTAGCGCTGATGGTGAAGGTGTTGGGCTAGGGATTTGCATATGAATTCAAGAAAAAGGGATTGTGACCAAAAAAGTCACAATCCCTTGGTGTTTTATGAACGTTTGGCGGATGAATGGGCAACAAAAGGCGGTTCTTTCGGAAACTTCATGAAATTCGAGCAACTGAAAAAGCCAATTGTTTGAATTTCCCTCCAGTTTCTCAGAGTAAAACGACTTTTGTCACACCTCCTTACTTGCCTATTCCGTAAACGCAGGATATTCCATGGTTGCTTCATCACGAAAGAAAAAGGCATTCCAAAGTTCATTGATTCGGCGGTAATTTGGATTTTGAATGTGAAATTTCACGAGCTCCGGACGATCCGTCACAATGCCGTCAACGTCTAGATCAAGGGCAGTAGTGATGGTCTTTGAAGTATTCGGTGTCCATACATACAATTTTTTCTCTTGTTCCCGAATTCTTTGAATCACGCGGTTGGTTAATAAATCAAGTTGCAGACTATAGTGATCGATGTAGTCATCTGATAGGCGATCGCCAACCAAGGCAGTCGCAATATAGGTCGTTTCAATGGCCGGGTTCAAGGTTTTGATTTCTTTTAGTAAGCCTTTATCCATGGAAGCAAGTTGAATTTGGTCAAAAAGTTGATATTTTTCGATGATAGCCAAAATACCAGCCAAGAAATCATTGTCTTGCGGATTGGTTTTGACTTCAATCATTAGGTCGATTTGGTTTTTGGCAACTTGGGCGAATGCATCCAGTGTCGCAAATTGTTGTGCAGGTAAGTCTAATTGTGGATGCGTATAAAGGGGATCGAGTGGAAGCACTTCTTCATAACTTGCATCGACGACTTTTAAGTTGGATCCAGCCAGCCGTTTGAAATTGGTATCATGGACGACTAAGATTTCTTCATCTTTTAATTGTTGGACGTCAATTTCTACCATGTCATACGATTGTCGTATGGCTTCTTCTAGCGCCAAGAGTGAATTTTCTGGCAAGTCTAAGATACCCACGCGATGGCCCACAATTTCGATGTCATTGGTTTCCAATTGAACTTTTTGATTCATTGCAAATAATCCACTTAAAATCAAACTTAATAGAAGCAAATACTGACCGACCTTAAACAATTGGCGCCCTAAGCTTGCCTTTGGTTCACCAAGACTGAGGTCGGTTCTTTTTGTTTCCACAATCAACAAAGTGACGAGTGAGAGACTAACGATCGCGAGCATGGCTGAAAATAAAAACAAGAGCGTACTATGCACTTGGTTGAAAACCAACTTGCTCGCAACGGGCGAGAGGAATTGTTTGAGCACAAAACCGAGTGCGAAAGTGCTGACAAAGTAAATGGCAAATAAAAGGCTGGCTGTGAGGAAAATCCCAAGTAATTTTGTACGAATTGTACGTGCCTTTTCTTTTAAAAATCGAAAGTTCGTTCGATGAGCCGCTTCAAAGGTTTTGTTTTGGAGGAAAACATCATACAAAACAAAAAGTAAAAAAAGAGCATACAGATTAATGAAGAAAAAAAAGGCGATTGCAGCGAGATTGAAATATTTTGAATAACGAAAGGCATCTAGGACAAATTCAGGAATATGCAAAGGAATGATTGCTGAGTGCAAGAGTGCCAGTAAGGACATGGGAATGACGACGGCAACGGCGAAAGAAGTTTTCAAAAGTTCTTTTTTAGAATGGTGCCTGATTACTTGAAAAAACGTCTGAAGCTGTTTGCTGAGTGTCGGTTTCTTATTTTGAATGAAGTCGTTGGCGATGACGAGTGAGCTTGAAAGTAAAAAAATGGAATAGAAACCTAAGATTAAAAAGACCACGGAAAATAAAAGGACGTTTTCTAAGCTAAATTCAAAGCCTTGGACTTTGCTTAGCGTGATCTTTCCTTGGTATTGATAAGCGATCGTTAAAATTTTACTCGTGATGGGGTAAATGAAGAAAATACCAATTAGTTGATTGATAATTTGTAAGACGATTAATCGCTGAAAGTTGTTTAAAATCAAATCAAGTGTCCGATGAATGTTTGTTTTCATAGCACAATCCTTTTTCGTTTATTTGTATAATCAGAGTAATTGCTAGCTAAAAAGATAGAAAAAAACCTGAGAAAATGCTTGAGACACGTTCTCAGGAAACCGTTTAAGGCATAGGGATATCGAAGATTTCAACTAGAAGATTCGCAATTACGACGAGCGAGTTCATCCCTACGTGTGTAATAATGGACGTCCAAATGCTACCAGTGATGACATATTGGAGACTGAAGAAGGCTCCGAGCGCACTATAAAGCAAAAGATGGCCGTCTTGGTGCATCAAAGCAAATAAAAGCGAACTGACAATCACCCCAAGCCAAACATTTGTCTTGCGAGTCACCGCTCCCAAAATGGCGCGGCGGAAAACAAACTCTTCCATAATTGGTCCGCCGACCATTACGGCAAGCATCATTAAAGGATTCTTTAGTACGAGATTGATGATGCCATCGGTGTTTGCCGAGTCCATTTGACCGCCGAAAAACATCTCGATATTGATGGCAATATTTTGTAATAAAATCGCTAAGAAAATCCCAACAAAACCAAGTGCTGCAATCCGGCCTTTTGACATTTTGTCTTCTTCAAAAGAAAGAAGGACCGTTTGTTTTTGATAAAGAAAAATTAACGCGCCGGCTCCAAGTAAATAAGTAACGATAATCAGAACCATTTGAATGTCAAGCGTCCAACCAAAGGCGGGTAAGAAAAAAGCAAGTAAATAGATGAGTAAGGTCAAGCTGGTGTATTTTTTATAAGTCATAGCAACCTCCAATAAATTCGATAGTAAAAGTATACCAAAAAAATCGGAGGACACCAATGTGATTTTTTTTAACCAATTTTGACTTTTGTGAGAAGAATGCATCAAAAGGCTTGCAAAATGCATGAAAAATGAGTAAGATAAAAGATGTGATTAGCACTTAACTCTATCGAGTGCTAATGTAAAAACAAAGAAAACATCGGAGGGATTTATCGTGTTAAAACCATTAGGTGATCGCGTCCTAATTGAAGTGACGCAAGCAGAAGAACAAACAGTTAGCGGATTTGTGTTAGCTTCAGCCGCAAAAGAAAAACCTCAAACTGGTACGGTCGTAGCAGTTGGTGAAGGTCGCCTGTTAGATAGTGGCGATTTGGCACCTGTTCCTGTAAAAGTTGGGGAAACTGTTCTATTTGAAAAATATGCCGGCTCAGAAGTGAAATTTGAAGGCAAAGAATACATGATTTTTGCTGTAAAAGACTTGATTGCAGTCGTTGAATAAAAAAATACTTGATGAGGTGAAGAAAGAATGGCAAAAGAAATTAAATTTGCAGAAGACGCTCGAAGCGCAATGCTACGTGGTGTCGATCAATTAGCAGATACAGTGAAAGTAACATTAGGCCCGAAAGGTCGGAACGTTGTTTTAGAAAAATCATTTGGCTCACCATTAATTACAAATGATGGAGTAACCATTGCCAAAGAAATTGAATTAGAAGATCATTTTGAAAACATGGGAGCAAAACTTGTTTCTGAAGTCGCATCAAAAACCAACGATATCGCGGGTGACGGTACGACGACTGCAACTGTTTTAACCCAAGCCATCGTTCGCGAAGGAATGAAAAACGTCACAGCAGGTGCGAATCCATTAGGTGTTCGTCGTGGAATCGAGTTAGCAACGCAAGCAGCTGTGGAAGAATTACACGCGATTTCAGCAAAAGTTGATTCAAAAGATGCAATCGCTCAAGTTGGTGCAGTCTCTTCTGGTAGTGAACAAGTCGGCCAATACATTGCAGACGCGATGGAAAAAGTTGGAAACGACGGTGTCATCACGATTGAAGAATCAAAAGGAATCGAAACGGAATTAGACGTAGTTGAAGGAATGCAATTTGACCGTGGTTACTTATCACAATACATGGTAACTAACAATGATAAAATGGAAGCCGAACTAGAAGCACCTTACATTTTAATTACGGATAAAAAAATCTCGAACATTCAAGATATTTTACCCTTATTAGAGCAAATCTTACAAGCTTCCAAACCACTATTAATTATTGCAGACGACGTTGATGGAGAAGCATTGCCAACCTTAGTTCTAAACAAAATTCGTGGAACATTTAACGTTGTTGCAGTGAAAGCACCTGGCTTTGGGGATCGTCGCAAAGCGATGTTAGAAGATATCGCTATTTTAACAGGAGCGACTGTGATTACTGAAGATTTAGGCTTAGAATTAAAAGATGCAACGATTGATATGTTGGGTCAAGCAAGCAAAGTAGTCGTAGACAAAGACAACACAACCATCGTTGAAGGTGCAGGATCTGCCGATGCGATTGCTGCTCGTGTGTTATTAATTAAAAACCAAATTGGTGAAACTACTTCTGAGTTTGACCGTGAAAAATTACAAGAACGCTTAGCGAAATTAGCAGGCGGTGTCGCAGTGATTAAAGTCGGCGCGCCAACTGAAACAGAATTAAAAGAATTGAAATTACGTATCGAAGACGCATTAAACGCAACACGTGCGGCGGTTGAAGAAGGCATGGTTTCTGGTGGAGGAACGGCCCTTGTCAACGTCCTTGATAAAGTCGCTGCGATTGAAGCAGAAGGCGATGTCGCAACGGGTGTGAAAATCGTTTTACGCGCTTTAGAAGAACCGGTTCGTCAAATCGCTGAAAACGCAGGCTACGAAGGCTCCGTTATCGTTGATCAATTAAAACGTGCAGAACTAGGTACAGGTTTTAACGCAGCAACGGGAGAGTGGGTAAACATGCTTGAAGCTGGAATTGTTGACCCAACGAAAGTAACCCGTTCTGCTTTACAAAATGCAGCATCAATCTCTGCTTTATTATTAACAACCGAAGCAGTCGTGGCATCAAAACCAGAACCAGCAGCGCCAGCAATGCCGCCAATGGATCCATCTATGATGGGCGGAATGATGTAATTTAGGATTTAAAGGGCTGTTGATATAAACAAAACCACATGAGGATTTTTTCTCATGTGGTTTTTTGGTGTGGAGGTGGACACAACCTTTCAAATAAAAAGTCTTGCGCGTCGCGAGACTTTTTTTTGTCGTTTTTCGGATGGAATGGTTGCTAAAATAGTAGGGAGGACTGGTAGGAAATGATGGTAGGAGGGAAAAACATGAATAAACGTTTATTAAAACTCTATGAATCAGAAGCGGTGAAAACGTTGGTGATTTTGTCTTTTTTAGCGAGAAGCGAATCTTTTGTTTCAATGAAGGAGCTTTGCGATAAATCAGAATTATCGATAGCGAGTGTCTATAAATACTTGGCAATTATTGTAGAGGAAATCGTAGCTTTAGACGAGGTGGGGATGGGGTTATCAGTGACGGAAGAAGGGGTCCAGTTTTACGCTCAAAACATGCAGCAGTATTATCGCTTACGCAATCACTTTATTCATTCGTCCCTTAGTATTGAATTGGGGATGGCCTTGCTCTTAGGCGAAAAAATTCAAAGAGAGCCCTTTATCCAAAAAAAATACATTAGTGCAGCAACTTTTAAACGTAGGATGCGTTCACTCAAACATCTGTTTTTGGAATACCACTTGAATATTCAGTTTCGAAAAGGGGTTTTTCTTTTAAAGGGGGATGAAGCGCAAATTCGTAAGCTGGCATATGAAGTTTTGCACGACCTTTATCGTGAGGGGAGTTGGCCTTTTGCCACCATTGATGAGGCATTTGTCACGAGTAAAGTGGAAGCATATTTAGGATTAAAAGAAACGGCGACAAACGAAGGACTGTTTCGTCAGTTGAAGTTAGAGTATGGAATCATGATTTCCCGCTTACGCAATCAAGGAGATTTTAAAATTACACCTTTACGCTTGGAAGCATCCCTTGAGCAAGCAATGTTGCGTCTGATTCCGAATGAAGGCGCACGAGTTCCTGAAGTACCAACCGTTCATGCGCTTTATTTTGTGATGGCTCTTTTATCAAGAGAAGCATTCTATCAGACGCCTAGAGGAGAAGCTTGGCTTTTGTCGTTTGAACAGGAGCCGTCAAACATGACGTGCCTAGTCAGTCAGGCACAGGCTTCGTTTTGTCAAACGTTTGCGTTAGGACAAGAATCTGAAGGGATTCGAGCCTATTTGTATAGCATTCATTTTGAAAAATATTTTTATCGCTACTGGTGTGGTGCCATGCATAAAAAAAACATTGCGACGCCATACCCGATACTCAACCGTCGAATGATTCAATACGTCTTGACGTTACGAAAAAGCGCGCCTGAGTACATGCTAGGTCCTCTGTATTTTTTAATTCGCAAGTATGTCGTCTTGTATGGCCGCTACCATTATTTCTCCCATTACGAGTTGCCAATTGTGGTCTATCTTGAAGATGACGATTTTCCTTCACAAGGCGAATTGATTGCGAATATGTGTCGTGAAATGTTCCTTTATAAATACAAACTCGTTTTTGGTACCTACGAGGAAGCAGACGTTTTGCTACATACGACGACCGCCTTTCCGCCGCCCAGACTTTCCCATCAGATTGCGGAAGAAATACCGACCTATTATTTGAATTTGGCCAATCCTTATCGGCGTTTTTCTGAGTTGGATCAAATCTTCCAAAACATTGCCGATCAAAAGATTTTGGCTTACAACCAACAATTGTTTGGTGAAGAGTAAATGCATGTTGTTTCTCGCAACCAATCGATTTCCTTTTCGCTTTTCCTTGAAAATGTTCTTTTTGCTTTTCGAGGGGAGGTTTTTTTGACGGGGAAAAAAGTTTTTTTGAGGAATTCGTCGCTCGTTCGCCTCTTTTTCGGATTCTTTGTTATAATAGAGGGGTAAATTCAGAAGAGGAGTTATTTCACCATGGATAAATTATATACAGATGATAGCCTCACGCTACATACTGACTTGTATCAAATAAATATGATGTACACTTACTGGGCGCTGGGACGAGCAGAGACGCATGCCGTTTTTGAATGTTATTTCCGCGAAATGCCCTTTAAAAATGGGTACGCGATTTTTGCAGGTCTGGAGCGTTTGGTGCATTACTTGGAAAACTTAACTTTTACTGAAAGTGACTTAGATTATTTACGCGATTTAGGAGAATACCCAGAGGAATTTTTAACCTATTTAAGGAATTTCAAATTTGCTTGTAGCATCCGTTCGGCTAAAGAAGGCGAATTGGTTTTTGCGAATGAACCGATTATTCAAGTTGAAGGGCCGTTAGCACAAGCGCAGTTAATTGAAACAGCCTTATTGAACATCGTGAATTTTCAAACCTTAATTGCTACCAAGGCGGCGCGGATTAAGTCAGTGATTGGGAACGATCCTTTGCTTGAGTTTGGCTCTCGTCGTGCGCAAGAAATGGATGCCGCGATTTGGGGGACTCGTGCAGCCTTTATTGGAGGTGCCGGTGCAACGAGCAACGTTCGCGCTGGAAAAATCTTCGGTATCCCGGTGAGTGGGACGCATGCACATTCGCTCGTTCAATCGTATGGGAATGATTATGAAGCCTTTAAAGCATACGCGCAAACGCACCGAGATTGCGTCTTTTTAGTGGATACTTATGACACCTTAAAGCTAGGTGTCCCGACAGCCATTCGCGTGGCAAAAGAATTTGGCGATAAAATCAATTTCTTAGGCGTGCGAATTGATAGTGGCGACATGGCTTATATTTCTAAAAAAGTTCGCGAACAATTGGATGAAGCTGGTTTTACGGAAGCTAAAATTTACGCTTCGAATGATTTGGATGAGAGTACGATTTTAAGTTTAAAAATGCAAAAAGCCAAAATCGATGTTTGGGGTGTTGGGACCAAGTTAATCACGGCCTACGATCAACCTGCACTTGGCGCTGTCTATAAATTGGTGGCGATTGAAGATGAACAAGGTGAAATGATTGATACGATTAAGTTATCCAGTAACGCAGAAAAAGTTTCGACACCTGGTAAAAAACAAGTATGGCGCATTACGCGGAAAAAAGATGGCAAGTCAGAAGGGGACTACGTGACTTTATGGAATGAAGACCCGAGAAAAGAAGACAGCATCTTCATGTTCCACCCCGTGCATACGTATATTAGTAAGACCGTGACGGAGTTTGACGCGCGTCCAGTTTTACAAGAAATTTATCAAGCAGGAAAGCGTGTTTATGAACTGCCTTCGCTAGGTGAGATTAAGGCTTACTGCCATGACTGTCTTGATGCCTTATGGGACGAGTACAAACGTGATTTAAATCCACAACCATACCCGGTTGATTTATCAACGGAATGTTGGAATCACAAAATGAAAATTTTTGACAAGGTACGTAAAGAAGTACGAGAAATGCATGAATAGGAGTGAACTTCATGAGTTTACAACAAGAAATTATCGAGAAATTAGGCGTGCAAGCAAAGATTGACCCTGAGGTAGAAATTCGTCGTCGGATTGATTTTATGAAGGAATATTTACACGCGCATCCCTTTATTAAAACTTTTGTATTAGGGATTAGTGGGGGCCAAGACTCTACACTGGTCGGCCGTTTGGCACAAATGGCGATGGAAGAAATGCGCCAAGAAACCAATGATTCCGATTATTATTTTATCGGTGTCCGGCTGCCTTATGGGAAACAAAATGATGAGGAAGACGCTTTACTCGCGATGGACTTTGTTAATAGCGACAGCCAAATTGTCGTGGATATTCAGCCAGCGGTGGATGCTCAAGTCGCTGAACTCACGAAAATCGGGGTCGATGTTTCTGATTATAATAAAGGGAACATCAAGGCCCGTCAACGAATGGTGACCCAATATGCATTAGCCGGCGCTTTTCAAGGAGCGGTTTTAGGTACCGATCATGCGGCTGAAAATTTAACGGGCTTCTTCACAAAATATGGCGACGGCGCAGCGGATCTCGTTCCGATTGCTTCTTTAAACAAGCGTCAAGGGCAAGCCTTATTGGCAGCACTCGATGCACCTGAAGCTTTGTACTTAAAGACACCGGTTGCTGACCTCGAAGAAGACCGTCCAATGTTACCTGACGAAACAGCATTAGGTGTGACTTATGCAGATATTGATGATTATTTAGAAGGAAAAACAGTTGCAGCACAAGCACAGACGACGATTGAAAATTGGTGGAAAAAAGGCGAACATAAACGTCATTTACCGATTTCGATGAACGATGATTTCTGGAAATAAGGTGCTGTAAACAACCAAAAAATCGGACGGCGAGAGTGATTGCTATCCGATTTTTTTGTTCTAGGAGGGTATGATGCAAGATTATTTTTTTGAACAGTCGTTTTTTGAAGATTTTTATTTGCTTAATATTGGACATCAAGTGTGTCCTCCTGCTCATGCTTACGGACCGCATCGGCGATCTCATTTCCTTTTGCATTTTATTGCGAAAGGGCGAGGAACTTTTTCAGTTGATGGAAAGGACTACGCCTTAAGCCAAGGCGATTTCTTTTTGATTCAACCTGAAATTGAAACCTTTTATCAAGCAGATGAAGAGGAGCCGTGGGAGTATTACTGGATTGGCTTTCATGGAAAAAAAGTCAATGAAGTGTTGGCTTATTTACAGATTGATCCACAAAAGCATGTTGGGAAAGCGAAGAATGAAGCATTGGTCTTGCAACGTTTTGAGTCGATTTTACGTCCAGCAATTTTAGGCGATTCGAATCAATTGCTGATTCAACAGTATTTGTTTGAAATTCTAGGGGCTTTTTATCCACCAGATACGACCAAGCAAACCGTTGCCGAAGAAAAAAGACGCTATCGCTATGCATTTGTCGCGTATGTGCAACATCATTACCACAACCCCAATCTGCAAATTTCAGTGATTGCTGAAAACTTTGGTTTGAATAAGTCTTATTTTAGTCAGGTGATAAAAAGTGAAATGGGGATGACGCCGAATGAATATTTAAGCTTTTTTCGAATGGAGGAAAGCGGTCGTTTATTCATTCGCAGTGAGAAATCGGTGAAGGAAGTTGCTTTTTTAGTTGGATATGAAAATCCATTAACCTTTTCACGAGCCTTTAAAAACTTTCATGGGGTCAGTCCATTGGAATATCGAAAAAAACACCTAAAAAATAGTGATACGAATCAATAATCAAGTGATAGTCAACGGACGGTGCTTCCTTTATGATTGAAGTGTCAAGAAAATCAACGACGTAGGAGGAAGTAAAATGGTGAAAATTACCTTTATTGGAGCTGGAAGTACCGTCTTTGCTAAGAATGTTTTAGGTGACGCGATGTTAACCCCGAGTTTGCATCATGCCGAAATTGCTTTATATGATATTGATGCCGCACGCTTAAAAGAGTCGGAAATGATGTTAAAAACGATAAATAAAAACTGTAATGACCATCGTGCGACGATTCAAGCTTACGAGGATCGCAGAGCAGCCTTGCGAGATGCGGATTTTGTTGTGAATGCGATTCAAGTGGGTGGCTACGAGCCGTCAACGGTCATTGATTTTGAGATTCCTAAAAAATACGGATTGCAACAAACGATTGGCGATACGTTAGGCATTGGCGGGATTTTCCGGGCCTTACGTACGATTCCGGTGATGTTAGAATTTGCTAGAGAAATGGAAGAAGTGTGTCCAGATGCTTGGCTGTTAAATTACACGAATCCAATGGCGATGCTGACGATGGCTGTTTCAAAAGCGACGAAAATTAAAACAGTGGGGCTTTGTCATAGTGTGCAAGTTTGCGTTCCGGATTTGTTTCAGGGCTTGGGAATAACGGAAGAGTATGATTTAAACGATTTTCAATGGAAGATTGCAGGAATTAACCACATGGCTTGGTTGCTTGAAATTAATTATAAAGGAGAAGACTTCTATCCTAAGATTCGTGAGCAGGCCTTGAGAATTTCAAATCCACATCATGACTCCGTTCGTTATGAGTTGATGCGTAATTTTGGTTACTATATTACAGAATCGAGCGAACACAATGCCGAGTACCATCCCTACTTTATTAAAGCAAAATATCCAGAATTGATTGAAAAATTTGGTATTCCGATTGATGAATATTTGAAACGCTGTGTGGATCAAATTGCAGGTTGGGAAAAACAACGAGATGAAATCGTTCATAATGGGGATTTAACCCATACTCGCAGTAAAGAATATGCCTCGTACATTATGGATGCAATGGTAACAGGCAATCCAACAGTCATCGGCGGAAATGTGATGAATACTGGCTTGATTACGAATCTACCGACAGATAGTTGTGTGGAAGTCCCTTGTTTAGTCGATAAAAATGGCGTGCAACCCACTTATGTTGGGGATTTACCAACCCAACTGGCTGCTTTAAATCGAACAAATATTAACGTGCAACAATTAACTGTTGAAGCGGCGTTAACATTAAGTAGAGAGAAAATTTATCAAGCAGCTTTACTAGATCCCCATACGAATGCCGAGTTATCGATTGATGACATTCGCAATTTGGTGGATGATTTAATTGAAGCTCACGGCGATTACTTACCAGAATACCATTAATCAAAAAAACAAGACGACCAAGTATCGTCTTGTTTTTTTACTTTCGTACTTCGCCGCCGTGGCCGTAGTTTTCTTTTTTCATGTCACTAATAATAATTGTGACTGCTTCTTTTCTTGCACCAGTTGTTCGGACAACGGCTTCGGTCACTTCTTGAATTAAGTTTTCTTTTTGTTCAGGTGTCCGTCCTTCAAGCATTTGAATATTGACGATTGGCATGTGGCATTCCTCCTCTTTTACTGTCTTCATTTTAGCATATTCTGTCTTTTTCGCGTAGATGAATCCATGATTGCTGGATAAAATAGTCCATTGTGAAATCCTTTTCATCGTGCTAAGCTTAAAGGGAAATCATAAGTGCGAAAGGAAAATCAGGATGACATACAAAAATATTCTTTTTTTAGTTGCCGATGATCAACGTTTTGATACGATTGCAGCTTTAGGAAATCCAGACATTCAAACGCCGAATTTTGACCGCTTGGTTGAAAATGGCGTAGCTTTTGAAGAAGCCTATCTTCCAGGTGGAACAAGTGGGGCGGTGTGTATGCCGTCACGAGCGATGATTCATACCGGTCGTTATTTAACTTCGTGGGATCATTTTGGTGAAACCATCCCTCCGGAACAAGCATTGCTAGGAGAAACATTAAAAGAAAATGGCTATCAAACGTGTGGCATTGGCAAATGGCACAACGGCTTGGAAAGTTATACTCGGAGTTTTAGCGATGGCGGTCAGATTTTCTTTGGTGGCATGTGGGATCATTGGAACGTGCCAGTCAATAATTTCCATGCAGATGGCAATTATGGGGAGTTTAAAACGTTCACGCAAGATCCATTTTCGTCCAATCGTGTGACAAAAATGCCAGCTGAAAAAGTAGCGCTTGGCAAGCATTCGACGGATTTATTTACCGATGAAATCATCGACTATCTTCAAAATCGTCGCAAAAAAGACCAACCCTTCTTTATTTATGGGAGCTTCTTAGCGCCACACGATCCAAGGACGATGCCGGAAAAATATCAAAAAATGTACGACCCCGCGGCGTTAACGCTGCCAGATAACTTTTTGCCGCAACATCCTTTTGGTTTTGATATCCAAGGAGAGCGAGACGAAACCCTCGAGGCTTATCCACGGACGGAAGCAGCGGTTCGTCAACATTTAGCTGATTATTATGCGATGATTTCGCACATCGATGAACGTGTCGGTGACCTCATCGAAACGCTCGAAGCAGAAGGCCTGCTAGATGAAACGCTGATTGTCTTTACTGGCGACAATGGCTTATCTATTGGCCAACATGGCTTAATGGGGAAACAAAATCTCTACGATCACAGTATTCGCGTCCCTTTGCTGATTTCAGGTCCGGGCTTACCGAAAAACCAACAAATCAAAGAGAAGGTCTTGTTACTGGATATTATGCCAACCTTGCTTGATTATGTTGGCCTTCCTGTGCCTGAAGGCCTGTATGGGAAGAGTTTTTTACCGATAATTCAATCGGGTGCCAAGGGTCGTGAAGTTTTGTATCTGATGTTCACAACGAAAATTCGTGGCTTGGTGACAAAGGATTATAAATATTTGGAATATCGCACAAAGGACGGGCATTTCCAACAATTATTTGATCGAAAAAACGATCCATTTGAGAAGGAGAACTTGGCGAAACATCCAGCCAATCAACCCCTTGTTGCCAAATTACAGGCTCAGATGTTTGAGTTAGCCAAAGGGCATCAAGACCTTGATTTTCATCAGGGAAGAGAATATTGGGCTGAAGAAATCAGCCAGAAAGGGTAAAGGATGAAACATATTTCAGTTTTAGTAAAACCAGCGTCAGGGCTTTGTAATATTCGTTGCCAGTACTGTTTTTATGCAGATGTCACGTCTTTAAGAGAAGTCCAGTCATACGGCCGAATGAAACCAGAAACGACGGAAAAAATGATTGCCCAACTCTTTGTGGATTTGGTTGATGGCGATTCGTTGACCTTGGCTTTTCAAGGGGGGGAACCGACCCTCGCAGGCTTGCCTTATTTTAAAAATGTTCAACGACTGGTCGAAGAAGAACAAGAAAAAAAGAAAGTCACTGTGCATTATGCGATTCAAACCAATGGGATGGTTATCAATGATGCTTGGTGTCGATTTTTAAAAGCCAACAATTTTCTTGTCGGACTTTCAATTGATGGGCACCCGATGTACCATGATTTGCATCGCCTCGATACGAAAGGTCGCGGGACATTCCATCGGGTGATTGAAACAAAACGTTTATTTGACCAATATGAAATTGAGTACAATGTTTTGTGCGTCTTAACCAATCAACTGGCAAAAGAACCGAAAAAAATCTATCAATTTATGCAAAAAGAAAAGTTGGATTACATTCAATTTATACCTTGCTTAGATGAGTTAAATGCCGAAAAACGTAGCAGCTACGCGTTAACGCCAGAACGCTTTGCCAGTTTCTATCGTCAGATGTTACGGCTATGGTTAGCCGAACTTGAAGCGGGCACCTATCGGAGTATTAAATTTTTCGACGATGTCTTCAACCTATTTGTCAATCGCCAAGTCAATGCTTGTGGGCTAACGGGCAATTGTCAAATTCAATACATTATCGAAGCAGATGGTAGCGTCTATCCTTGTGATTTCTATGTATTGGATGAATATCGTCTAGGCTACATTCAAGAGCAATCGTTGCGAGAACTGTTCGAACAAGATGTTTCCAAGCTGTTTTTATGCGAAAAACCAAAGCCGTCTAAGCTTTGCCAAAGTTGTCCGTTTTTACAAATGTGTCACGGTGGTTGCAAGCGGATGCGCGATGCCATGTACATCAATCGAAAAGAAGATCTTTGTGGTTACCAAAGCTTTTTGCAAGAATTTTTACCGCAGATTCCAGCAATTCAACAAAAGCTCCAACGAATACCCGCACAGCGTTAAAAAGAGGTGTGACAAAAGTCGCTTTGTTCTGAGAAACTGGAGGGCGATTCGAACAATTGGCTTTTTCAATTGCTTGGATTTCGCGAAGTTCCCGAAAGCGCAGCCCTTTGTTGCCCGTTTATCCGCCAAACGTTCGTAAAAGACCAAGGGGCTGTGACATCTGTCACAGCCCCTTTCGATGGATGGCTCTACGTACATTTAATGAAACAAGGGCTACAAATGTACCTTGTTTTTCAATTCTTGTTGGATGAAGTTGGCAACTTCTGCCAGTAATTCAGAAATGACTTCTTCGCGAGTTAAGAAATAAAAGTTGCGTAAATTATCGATTTCCAAGGTTTCATAAGGGACCGATTCGTCTAAGGCTAGTTTCGAAATAATCGCACGACCGACGCCTTGGTTGAGTAAGTTTTTAATCATTTCAAAACTATTCGTTCGAATGAAAATCGGCGAAAGGTTGTTATCGCGTAAGTACTGGTCATTGATTTCTCGTAAGGGGTTCATCGAGTCGTTCATGAGCCAATACGGCGAGTGGCGGTGGCCAGCTAAGACGAGTTCATCTTGAGCAACGGTATAGCGTTTGAGTTGTTCGCTACGTTCCGCCCATTCAATCAAGCCAAAATCAAACTTGGCTTGTTCGATGCCATGCACGATTTTTTGGTGGCTCATAATTGGAAACTCAAAATCAATCATTGGGAATTTTTCCAATAATTTGGGAACGAAAGTCGGTAACAAGTACATGCCGCAACTTTGCGTACAAGCCAAAACACATCGTTCGCGAATCACTTCGTCCGAATGGATATGTGTGGATAAGTCATCCCATTCCTCAATAATTTTAATGATTCGAGGATACAAAAATTCGGCTTCTTTCGTGGGGATAATTTCTTGTTTTCCACTGCGAATAAAAAGGGAGACATTGAGTTGTTCTTCCAGTTTTTTTATTTGAGAAGAGACGGTCGGTTGTGATAGAAACAATTGGTCAGCCGTCCGTGTAAAATTATGTGTCTCGTACACCGAAATAAATGTTTTAAATATTTGAAACATCTTGCACCTCTTATTTTTCTGTTTTTGAAGCTTGCCAAGCTTGCGTGATAATCTGATAGATGGTTTCGATTTCTTTTGGATTTCCTCGCATTTCAAACTCGGCTAACAGCGGTAAATCGAATTGTTCCGTATATTGTTTAGCGGTCAAGCAATAGAGTTGAGCGAAATTTTTATTGCCACTCCCGATAATTCCTAGACAATTGCTTAAATCCGTTTGGTCTTCGAGGTATTCTCGTAGGCTCTCAGTCATGATTTCTTGATCTTCTTGCGTCGACCCTTGCCTAGCAATCAGGTAAGTTGGGACAACCACAACATAAGGATCGATTTCTTCCTCAACGTTCGAATTGTCATGGATTTCTTTTATCTGTATAATAGGGAAGTCAGCATGCTCTTGCTGCATCTTCTCTGAAAGTTGTTGGATACGCTTGGCAAAGGAACGAACATTGCCTGAAATGGACATGAAGAGTAAATTGATGGTCATGTGTGAAACCTCCTTTTACGCTAGTATAACAAATATCTGAGAAGGAAGGGAGCTTATTTTGTAGAAATGAAAGGAATGGATCAAATGATTCGCCCAGCGAAAATGGCAGATGCGCCGATAATTGCGCAACTCATCTTAGTGATTTTAAAAGATATGGAGGTCGAGTTTTTGACCGCTGTTGGAGAGGAACAAACCTTAGCCGTACTTGAAGAGGCGGTCGCATCGCCGACCTATCGTTATGGCTACCCCCGGGGAATTGTGAAAGAAATCGACGGGCAAGTGGCGGGGATTGCTTTTGGCTACTTGGCTGCAGACGAGCCGGTAATCGATCGTCCTTTGTCGGATGTCTTGCACCGTTTGGGCTTACCGGACCAACCAATTTTTGTTGATTTAGAAACTTACCCAGAAGAATGGTACTTGGATTCGATTGTTGTTGCGGAAGCTTTTCGTGGACAAGGAGTTGGCGGAGAGTTGTTGGCAGCTGTGGAACAAACAGCGAAAGCCGCTGGTGCGAAGAAGACAGGACTGTGTGTTGATTTAGCCAACCCTAAAGCCCAACAACTTTATGAACGTCAAGGCTATGAAGTGGTCGGCACCCAAGTCTTGAGTGGACATGATTACTACCACATGCAAAAGCAACTTGGATAGACCCTTGGTCATTTAAGGGCAACCAAAAAAGCATGTCAAGGAAAGGAAGTTGTGAGAACTTCCTCTTTGACACGCTTTTTTTTTACGCTAGATCGAGGGCTTCTTTGTAATAAGTCAGTGGCGGGCGTTCTCGCATATACAACCAGTAATCTAAAATACTCGCAATACACAGGCAAACGGGGGCGTCCTCATCTTTGTGGACGTGTAACAAGTAGTGATCGCCGTGCCAACGTTTGGTTTTATTCATGGTCATAATTTCTTTGTTGAAATGATGAATTTTGTACTGGTGTTGTTGGAGGTTGCCGTAAACCGTCCAGTGTAGTTGTTGCACGTAGTAAAAGTCACTGGGCCAGTTGAAAAAACGTTGCAAAACCCCGACTTTCTTACCCGCTTCAAAAATTTCGAATCGTCGAACGAAGGGCAAACTGACTTGTTTCACGCTAGCTGCCACTTGGCCATCCATTTGATAGAGGGTCAAACAGTCGCCGCGATTTCCCCAGTTTCCAATCAGTGTGTAAAGAGGATGGCCGTTTGCATCTTTGACGATCGTCTGAGTTGACTTTCCAAATGGCTTTTCTTGAATAAAGAAATCGGACATCCTTTTTCACCCTTTCTGTAAATCACAAACGCTCATCAATGGCACGTACAATTGCTTTTCCAACTCCTGAATGGACATTTTCTTGTGCTAGATATTTTGCTTCTTCCTTGAGTTCGTTTAAGGCGTTGCTCATCGCGAAGCTGACGCCGGCTGCTTGAATCATGCTCAAGTCGTTTAAGTTATCCCCAATCGTCATCACGTGATCTAAATGAATGTTGCGTTCTTTTGCAACATGCGCGACAGCGATGCCTTTTTGCGCAAATTTATGGTTAATTTCAATATTGTTATGACCAGAAGACGTCACGACACAATCTTCAAAGACGGCAATTTCTTTTCCTGCAGCCCCCAAGTGAGCGGGACCACGTTTATCAAAACAAATCACTTTTAGGACTTCTGTTTCTTCTTTTTTCGCTAATTCACGTAAATCATCCACTAGGTGAACGGGGAAAAATTCCAAGTGGGCAACGGTCATCGCGATCCCCATTTTATGGGTCAAATGAGGCATCGTTTCTGTAATATGTGCAGCAAATTGCTCAATCCGTGATTCTTTGCTATTCGTGTAAGTGCCATTTTGAGTCGAAAGTTCATAGTAAACACCGTGAGCATCTAAAATATCCATGATTTGGAAGACTTCCGTTTTGTTCATGGGTGTCGTAAATAAGGAGTTGCCTTCTTTGTCAAAAACATGGGCACCATTTAAGGTAATCATGGCACACTGAATGCCTGCTTCTTCTAAAGGCGGGAGTGCTTCAAAACGATTTCGTCCTGTCGCGATGATAAATTCCACCCCTTGTTCTTCTGCATAGCGAATCGCATCAATGTTTTCTTGAGAAATACGCATCTCAGCGTCAAGCAATGTACCATCCATATCTGAAGCAATTAATTTAATCATTTAAGTCGTCCTTTCATCCTCTATTCTTCCTTTAGTGTACCATAAAAAATAAGATTTTTCTTATTTTCAAAAGGGATTTGTTGAGTAAAAACCGAACTTCGATTAAGCTATTACAAAAGGAGACGATAGCGATGATGCCGATTATTCACAATCGTTGGCAAACGATTTTAGCAGCCGAGTTTCACCAACCTTATTTCCAAGAACTCGAGCAATTTTTAGCCACTGAGTATGCGACGCAAACGATTTTTCCACCACAAGAACAAATTTTTAATGCCCTCGAACATACCTCTTACGAAAAAGTCAAAGTGGTCATTTTAGGGCAAGACCCTTATCATGGAATCAACCAATCTCACGGCTTGGCTTTTTCTGTACAAAAAGGAGTCAAAATTCCACCGTCTTTACGAAACATTTATAAGGAATTGGCAAGTGATTTAGGGATTCCCCCAGCAAATCATGGCAACTTAACAAGCTGGGCAGACCAAGGAGTATTGTTGCTAAACACCGTCTTGACAGTACGTGAAGGCCAGGCTAACTCGCATCGCAAAAAAGGGTGGGAGCGATTCACGGATGCAATCATTCAAAAATTAAATGCCCGCGAGGAGCCGATGGTTTTTATTTTATGGGGGAAGCCAGCGCAACAAAAGGCGGCGATGATTGATACAGAAAAACATGTGATAATCCAATCATTCCATCCCAGTCCGCTTTCTGCCAGCCGAGGATTTTTTGGCTCGAAACCTTTTTCTAAAACGAATGAAGCGCTCATTCGATTTGGATTGGAACCGATTGATTGGCAAATTCCCGATGTGTTATAACAAGCATCCAGGGGAAGGATACAGGTCTTTTGTTAATCTGTGAACTCGTTAACAAATAACGAATTGTTTGATTAATACAGTGAAAAAAACTGTTCTTTTTTTGTGGAATGGTGTATGATGAGAATGAATAAAAAATCTGGAGGGTTTTACTGTGGAATTATTTGATAGCTTAAAATTTAAAATTGTTCGTCGTGGAATTCGGATTGCTTTCCCTGAAGCAACGGATACACGTATCTTAAGTGCGGTTGCACGCTTAAAAGGGGAAGAATTAGTTGACCCTGTTTTAATCGGAAAACGTGCGGAGATTGAACAAGCAGCAGCCGTTCGTGGAATTAACATCGACAGCATGACGATTTATGATCCTTACGATTGTGAACGTTGGGATGAAGTGGTGGATGCTTTTGTGGAAGTCCGTAAAGGCAAAGCGACACGCGAACAAGCAGAAGTTTTATTAAAAGACGAAAACTACTTTGGAACGATGTTAACACATATGGGCATTACCGACGGCCTTGTTTCAGGTGCGATTCATTCAACAGGTGACACCGTGCGTCCTGCACTTCAAATCATCAAAACAAAACCAGGAATTACACGGACAAGTGGTGCCTTCTTAATGATGCGCGGAAACGAGCAAGAAAAATACTTGTTCTCTGACTGTGCAATCAACGTGAGCCCATCGCCGCAAGAATTAGCAGAAATTGCTATTGCTTCTGCAGAAACAGCAAAAATGTTTGACATTGATCCGAAAATTGCCATGCTAAGCTTCTCAACGAAAGGTTCTGCGAAAGCACCACAAGCAGACGCAACGATTGAAGCAACACGTATCGCAAAAGAAATGGCTCCGAACCTCGTGATTGATGGGGAGTTACAATTTGATGCCGCTTATAACCAATCCGTGGCACAATTGAAAGCACCTGAATCAGACGTAGCGGGTAAAGCAAATGTTTATGTATTCCCAGATTTACAATCCGGAAACATTGGCTACAAATTGGCACAACGCCTAGGAAACTTTGAAGCGATTGGCCCAATCTTACAAGGCTTAAACAAACCAATTTCCGATTTATCTCGGGGTTGTAATGAAGAAGATGTTTACAAATTATCGATTATTACAGCAGCTCAAACGTTAATGGACTAAGTAGGATAAAAAGACAAAAAGCGTGTCGAATGTGTTCGACACGCTTTTTGTCGTCTTCGATTTGAAAGAAGTGAACACTTGATCGGGCTATATGGGCCGATCAGGTGTTTTTTTCTGTTCCTTTTTCTTCGATTTCAAACCAAGCCTTGTAGTATTCAAAACGACCAGTCTCTTCGTTGATGGTCGCAAGGTAACGAGCGACGATAGCAACGACGTGGTAACCGAGTTGTTCCAGTCGTGTTCGATGGGGGGCAAGGTCGGCTTGCTGAATGAGTGTATCCGCGGGGATTTTTAGACGGGCCGTTCGAAATTTTTTGGTGGTTGTTGCGTATTGCCAGATCAGCTGCGTTTGTTTTTCAGGTTGTGGAATCACTAAGCCGTCTTGGACTTGCATTTCTGGTTCGAAAGTAATCGAAAGAACAAAATGATAGGGATCATTTTCTTGGATGGCTTCATGATTGAAGGGTTCCTTGTAGATGTATGGGACTAAGTAATCGAAATCAGGCCTTTCCTCAAGGTAGGTTGTCTCAGATAAATGGGTCGCCCAAGAGAGTTTTTCCTGACGATCGTTTAAGACGTTTTGAATCATTTGGAGTTTTTCCAACTGACTTCTCACATCTTTTTCGGCATTTGTTAGAAGTTCTTCTAAGGCCCGAGCGTCCATTTGGCGATACCCTTGCAAACGAGCAATCGATAATCCTAAACTACGATAAAAGACAATGTCCCCGACGTGAATCAGTTCTTTCAAATCATACATGCGATAATCGTTTTCTTGGTTGCGTTCTGGTTGAATCAATCCTTTTTCCTCCCAAAATCGTAAAGTTGATTTGGGTGTATTGAAAATTTCGGCAATTTCATTAATTGAAAAAAGCTCACGCATACGCATTTTCTCCTTTTTGAAAAATTATAGCAATCTTTTGATTGACCTTCAAGTTGGTTGATGGTTTATAGTACGTACTTGGAATGAAGATTGAAATCGAAATAGGAGAGAAGATGAATGACTGTTCAAAAAATATTGACCCATTTTTTAGCCAGAAATAAAAGCTTAATCGGCTTGTTGCTGGCGTCTTTAGGGTTGCAAGTTACCGGAACTTTGATGGTTCCTTTTTTAGTCGCACGTTTAATCGATCAAGGGATAGCGAGTCGTGAGTTATCTGTCGTTTGGTCAATTGGCGGACAAATGCTGTTCGTGGCACTTTTAACTGGCGTTGCCGGAGTACTAGGTAGTTATTTTTCTGCAAAAGTCGCGGCTCGCTTTAGTTATTTTGCTCGCGAAGCGGTTTTTCGGAAAGTCCAAGAGTTAACCATTGATGAAGTGAATCAATTGGGTGTCGCTTCATTGTTGGCTCGTACGATAAATGATGTTGAAAACATTTCAGAATCACTTGTTTTATTTAGCCAATTGATTTTGCCAGCGCCAATGATTGGTTTGATTGCAATTTATTTAACGGGTAAGGTATCGACCGTCCTTGTGTGGATACCGCTTGCTGTGGTTGTTCTTTTTCTGCTGTTAACTGGACTGCTCGTCTATAAGGGGAATCGTTACTCGGTGATGATTCAAGAGAAGATGGATCGGATGGTTCGTTCTGTTCGCGAATTTTATACGGGTGCTCGTGTCATTCGTGCGTTCAATAAGCAAGCTGTTGAAAAAGATAAGACTCATACTGCTTTTCATGAGTATGCCCAAAACATGATTCAATTGAATTATTTATTTGCCACTTTGACGCCGGTTGTTTCAGCCTTATTGGGCGGCGCTTTAACTGCGATTTTATGGTTTGGTGCTTTTGAAGTAGCGAATCAAACGATGCAAATTGGTAGCATTACAGCTGTGGTAGAATACGTCACCTTAGCGATTATGTATGTATTGATGGCGGCGATGGTTTTTATCACGTTGCCAGGGGCTTATGCTTCGCTTGAACGATTAAAAGAAGTACTTGAAAAAGAAAGTCCAATTCAAGATCCAATCGAAAAAGACACACAGCTGCCGTCTCAAAAAGAGGTGGTCGTTCAGTTCAAGGAGGTTTCATTCACCTATCCAGATGCGGAAGAAAGTGTCTTAAACCAAATTAGTTTTGAAGTGAAACGTGGCGAGACGCTCGCCATTGTAGGCAGTACCGGATCGGGGAAAAGTACGATTGCCAAACTGCTCTTTCGTTTGAATGAAGTGAGCCAAGGAGCAGTTTTGGTGAACGGAGTCGATGTGCGGCTGCAAAACCAAATTGCTTTAAGAAATCAAATGAGTTACGTGCCACAAAAGTCCTTTTTGTTTCACGGGACCATTTTAGAAAATTTACAGTTCGCTGAGGAGACGGCGAGCCGTCAGCGAATTGAAGCAGCCGCTCAAATCGCCCAAGCGGCACCTTTCATTGAGAAATTGCCGCAACAATACGAGTCCTTTGTGGCTCAAGGTGGCTCCAACTACTCTGGTGGACAAAAACAACGCTTGTCGATTGCACGTGCATTAGTGAAGCACGCGGACCTGTATGTCTTTGACGATAGTTTTTCAGCGTTAGATTATCAAACGGATAAAATCGTTCGTCAAGGAATCAAACAGTCCTTAAGGGATGTGGCTACGATTATCGTTGCGCAACGTCTAAGCACGGTAGTTGACGCCGATAGGATTTTACTGCTCGATGAAGGGCGCATTGTCGCTCAAGGAACCCATCAAGACCTGCTTGTGCAAAGTTCTTTGTATCGAGCTTTTGCACAGTCGCAGCAACTAATAGAAGAAGGAGACGTGCACAGTGGATAAGAAAAGAAAATTCGTGAAGGAAAGGCAGAATCTGCGTCATTTTTGGGCCTTGCTGAAGACTGAAAAGTTGAGTTTTTTCGTGATTCTCTTCGCGAGTACCTTAAGCAATGTTTTGTTGACGGCGATTCCCTTTTTAATGGGGCTTGCCATTGATCGATTGTTACAAGTGCTTCAACTCGATGTGTCTGGGGATACGCGTCTTTTGTTCGTAAAAGAGGCGGTGTGGGGGCCAGTCATGGGCTTGATACTAATTGTTCCTGCCTTAAGCCTGCTTTCGTATACGTCTGAATTTGTCATGGCGCGCGTCAGCGAATCTTTGGTCGTAACGTTACGGGAAAAAGTTACGGACAAATTGACAAGGTTGCCCATGGCCTTTTTTGATACGTATCAAATTGGTGAAATCATTAGCCGAACGACTTCAGACGCAAAAAAAGTTTCTGATTTTCTAGTGATGAACGTCACGCAGATGCTATCTTCCATCGTCAGCTTGACTTTAGGCCTCGTGATGATGTTTTATTTGAATGGCTATTTGACGCTGTTTGTTTTGTTGATCCTATTGTTTAGTGTATTTACGACACGATGGATTGCCAATAAAAATAAACTTTATGCCGAGGAGAGCCAAGCGTCACTGGGTGAATTAAGCAATATCGTGGAAGAGTTATACGCAGGAAACGGCATTATCAAGACATTTAACTTGCAAGAGCAAATGCAAGGAAAAGTAGCCCAAGCGAATCAGGCATATGCACAACAATATTTGAAATCACGTTTCATTAATTTTTCGATTTATCCAGCGATTCGCTTTTTAAATCAGCTGTCGTTTGTTTTTAGCGCGCTGGCTGGTGCGGTGTTGGTTCTTCGTGGCAGTTTATCAATTGGTACGATTCAAGCCTATTTGCAATACGTTAACCAAATTTCTGAGCCGATTACAAACTCGTCTTATGTGGTCAATGCTGCTCAAAATGCGTTAACTGGTATTGAACGTATTTTTGAAATTCTTGAACAACCTGAAGAAATGGAAGAACCTTTGTCTGGAGCAGAATTGGTCGACCCTAAAGGAGCGATTGCCTTTCAGCAAGTATCGTTTGGCTACACGCCAGAAAAAACCTTAATGAAGGCCGTTGATTTTACCGTACAGCCACAACAGATGGTTGCGATTGTTGGGCCAACAGGGGCTGGAAAGACAACGTTAGTGAATTTATTGATGCGCTTTTATGAAGTGAATCAAGGAACGATTACCTTTGATGGTATCCCTATTCAATCATTGACCAGGGAACGTTTACGCCGCTTGTTTGGAATGGTGCTTCAAGATACCTGGCTTTTTGAAGGGACGATACAAGAAAACATTGCTTACGGCAAACCAGAAGCGACGTTAGAAGAAGTCATGGCTGCTGCCAAAGCGGCTCAATGCGACCACTTTATCCGTACGCTTCCCGAAGGCTATCAAACGGTCATTACGGGAGAAGGTAGTGAACTTTCGCAAGGCGAACAACAATTGCTGACAATCGCCCGTGTCCTACTCGTTGACCCAAGCGTGGTAATTTTAGATGAAGCCACTTCCAGCGTGGATACGCGAACAGAAATGGCTGTTCAAAAAGCGATGCAAGCGATGTTAACCGGACGGACCAGTTTTGTGATTGCGCATCGACTCTCCACCATTGTTTCGGCAGATCGAATTTTCGTAATGAATGAAGGGGATATCGTCGAACAAGGAACGCACCTCGAATTACTCGCTCGCAAGGGGATGTACGCCCAATTGTATCACAGTCAATTTTAGCTTGAATAAACCAACAAAAGGGGGCTGTGACAGATATCACAGCCCCTTTTTTAGGTTGTTTGTCCTTGTAATAAGCGGACGGGTAAGCGGTAAGCCGCTTCGAGTGGTTTCTCTGGATAGGTAATTCGTTGAATCAAAAGTTCTACTAAAAGCTCGGCTAAATCATCAATTGGCTGAACGATGGTCGTTAGATGTGGGAAATAATCTTGAATAAAACGAGTACCATCATAGCCAATCAGTTTGAAGTCTTCAGGCACGGCAATCCCTTGTTCGCGACAATGGTTCATCACCAGTAAGGCCGTTAAATCGTCCGTGCAAAACAAACTGTCAAGCGCTTCTTCTTCTAAAATCCGTTTAATTTTCATGTTTTTTAAAGCCAGTGAATGTTCAAACGCTTCAAAACGATAGACGTAGGGGGTCAGTCCTTTTGACTCAATGAAATCTAGATAGCCTTTTAAGCGATCATTCGTTGGGGAATTCGAAGCATGGCTACCAGTCATAATCCCGATTTTTTTTCCACCTTGTGCAAAGAGGTTCTCTGTTGCTATCCAACCGCCTTGATAGTTATCACTGCCAACAATTGGAATGCTTGAAGCTAGCGCGCGATCGAAAGAAAGAATCGGCAAGGTTAATTCTTCATACTCTTGAATGCCAAGGTTGTGAGCGCCAGCGATGACGCCATCGACTTTGTTGGCAGCCAACATGTTTAAGTAGCTACGTTCTTTTTCGCGGTTGTTGGCACTGTCGCAAAGAATTGATTTGTAGCCTCGTTCAAAAAGTTTGGTTTCAATTTTTTCAATCAGTTCCCCAAAAAAAGGATTGGCAACTGTTGGGAAAATCAAACCAATGAGTTGGGTGTTTTTTCCTTGCAAGGAACGGGCGAAGGAGTTGGGTTGGTAATTGAGCTCTTTCATAGCTGCTTGCACTTTATCAATCGTTTTTTGGCTAAGTGAGCCGTAATTGTTAATGACTCGTGAAACGGTTGTTGGTGAAACACCAGCTTTTTTTGCGACATCTGTTAGTTTAATTGCCATAATTTAGACTCCTTATTGAGTAAATGATGACCGTAATTGCCAATGACTTCCCCGGTAAGTTCCTGAGTGCCCTTCAATTAAGAGTTGTGTTTCGCCTTCGGAAGGGAAGACGCGTGAAGTCAGCACGTGTTGCCCACCGTTAACGAAAATCTCACAAATGGACTGATCCACAAAAATTTGTAAATCAATGGCCTGCTTAGGCTCAAGTGAGAGGCTTCTAGTCGTACCGAAGTCTTCATTTAGGCGATGGCTCACGCGCGAGCGGTCTATGCTCATTTTACCATTAATTCCGTCAAAATGAAGGGTGAAACCCTGTTGATTTTGCGCATCAGCAAAAAGATGTAACTGGCCTTGGCAGTTTTCGTCTAAATGAAGCTGTAACTCATAACGGTTGATCGTATTCGTTGGCACTAAAGGTTTGATAGCTGTTAAAGTACCTGCCAGCGTGGTTTGCTCTTGACGTAAGCTGGTGAGTTCAGCGACAGGAGTTTGGTAAAGTTGATTGTCTTTTATCGTCAATTCTTTGACGAGGCTTAGGCAATGCGCCCAATTTTCTGCATCCGTTGGGTACGTTAATTCAGGAAGCCCAGCCCAACCAACGCTTAATACTCGTCCGTCAGGTGCTTGCATTACTTGGCTGGCATACAAATCAAAACCGGCATCTAAATTTTGAATCGGCTGGGGATTTTCAATCGTTAAGGTATCTAAATTGAAGCGATCGCCAATCACAAAAGCATTCGGAAAGATATTTTGATAATCCAATGTTTCTTTGGCGATGCCTTGCGGACAAAAAATTAAAACCGGTCGTTCGTCAATAAAGACCAAGTTCGGACATTCAACCATAAAGCCTGCAGAAGCAGCTAAATAATCGAGTTCTCCAAGTAACTGCCAATCAAAAAGGGTGCGACCTTGATAAATTAACACCTTGCCTTCTTCTTTTTCTGTTTGCGCCCCTATCACCATTAAATAACCATCGCCATAGGGGATCACTTGGGGGTCACGAAAATGATCGGTATAACCCGTTGGGTGGTTGGGCAAAAGGGGTGTTTCGATTTTCGTCACTTGCTTGTCTTGATTCATCATCGCGCCCATTTGAAAAGCAAAACGATTCCAATTCTCATCACGCACGTTCCCAGTATAAGCGAGGAAAAGTTGGTCTCCCATAGGCAATGCTGTTCCTGAATAAACGCCATGGCTGTCGTAGGCATTGCTAGGTTCTAACTTCACGCCCTCGTTTTTCCAATCAACCAAATTATCAGAAGTCAAATGATACCAAGATTTTAGACCATGAACGGGACCATAAGGATAGCATTGGTAAAATAAATGCCACTGACCATTAAAATAAGCAAAGCCATTGGGATCATTTAAGAGGCCGCTCGTTGGCTGAATATGGTAATCCAGCTTCCAAGACGATTGTTGAACCATGGATTCAAGCGAGGTCAAGTATTCTTTGTCCCACATTTGATAGGGCTGGTAACGCATTTTTGTTGTCCATTCATTGAGATTCATGAAGATAACTCCTTTATTATTCAATCTTTCTTTTGCCTTAAAGATAGTGTAAATAAGGAACATTGTCAAGCGTATAACATTTAGATTCTAGTTGTTATACGAAGATGAATGACTGATTTTAGAATGATTATTAAATATAAATGTCAAACGATTGACAATTGAGAAAGCTGCGCTATAATAAATGAAAAACGATTACATTTCTAGGAGGAAATAAAATGAATCATCATCAAGTGGCCCTAGCCATTATTGAGGCATTAGGGGAAGGGAATTTAGTCGCTGCGGCACATTGTGCGACGCGTCTTCGTTTAGTTTTAAAAGATTCGAGTCTCGTTGATCAAGCGGCATTAGACGACAATCCAGCCATCAAAGGAACGTTTGAGACAAACGGTCAGTACCAAATTATTATTGGCCCAGGGGATGTCAATAAGGTTTATGAAGAATTGCTAAAATTAACGAAGGTTGAAGGCACGTCAACGGAAACCTTAAAAGAAGTAGCAAGTAACGGAAAAAAACAAAATCCTGTCATGGCGCTGGTGAAAGTATTATCCGATATCTTTGTTCCTTTAATTCCCGCTTTAGTCGCGGGTGGTCTATTAATGGCGATTAACAACGTCTTAACCTCACCAGATTTATTTGGGCCCTTGTCTGTAGTTGAAATGTTCCCAGCCATTAAAGATTTTGCCGGAATTATTAACTTATTAGCTTCTGCGCCTTTTGCCTTTTTACCTATTTTAGTTGGTTTTTCAGCCACAAAACGTTTTGGTGGGAATGGCTATTTAGGAGCAGCGATGGCCATGGCGATGGTTATGCCTGATCTAGTCAATGGTTACGGAGTCGCCAATGCCTTAGCAGAAGGCACCATGCCTTATTGGAATATCTTTGGCTTACAAGTCGCTCAAGCAGGCTATCAAGGCTCTGTTTTACCGGTTTTAGCCGTTGCCTTTATTTTAGCGAATTTAGAAAAGTTTTTTCATAAACGAATTCCGCAAGTGTTTGATTTCACCTTTACGCCAATGCTGGCAATTATTATTACCGGCTTACTGACCTTCACCATTGTTGGTCCTTTCATGCGCATGGTGTCTGATGGATTGACCGACAGTCTCGTTTGGTTGTATCAAACAACCGGTGCGATTGGTTTGGGTGTCTTTGGGACCTTCTATTCTGCCATCGTCATTACGGGCTTGCACCAAAGTTTCCCGGCAATCGAAACCACTTTGTTAGCTGAAGTGGCCAAAACAGGCGGTTCTTTCATCTTCCCGATTGCCTCCATGGCAAATATCGCGCAAGGAGCGGCTACATTAGCTGTCTTCTTGATTAGTAAAAATGAAAAAGAAAAAAGTCTGGCCTCTTCTGCTAGTATTTCTGCCTTACTCGGAATTACCGAACCGGCAATCTTTGGGATCAACTTAAAATTAAAGTATCCTTTCATTTGTGCCATGATTGCATCAGGCATCGCAAGTATTTTTATCGGTTTATTTCACGTACTCGCTGTTTCAATGGGGCCAGCAAGTGTCATCGGCTTTATTTCAATCGCTGCCCCTTCAGTCAAAGGCTTTCTAATTAGTGGAACCATTAGTTTTGTTTTGGCGTTTACTCTAACCTATTTTTATGGGAAGAAACAACAGGCAAACATCGAAGGAGAAAAAGAGCGCGTCGGCAAAGAAACAAGAATTGACGCAGACACGCAGCAAACAAGGATTGGTGCTCCTGTCAGTGGACAAACCCTTGCATTAAAAAACGTCAACGACCCTGTTTTTTTTTCAGAAATGATGGGCAAAGGAATCGGCATTCAACCAGAAACCGATGAAGTTTATGCACCGGCGGATGGCACATTAGCAGTCGTATATGAAACAAAACATGCATACGGTTTGCAGACGGAAACCGGTGTGGAAGTTCTAATCCATATTGGGATTGATACCGTCAATCTAGCAGGGGAACACTTTACAACGAATAAAAAGAGTGGAGACAAGATCAAAAAAGGGGAACTCTTAGGAACCTTTGATCGAAAAGCCATTCAAGCAGCAGGCTATGACGCCACCGTCATACTTGTTGTAACCAACACGAATGATTTCGCAGAAGTCCAACCGAAAGAAGCGGACGCAGTGACAGCTGGAGAAACGGTCCTTTCCATTCGAGCATAGAAACAAGAACAACGAAGTAGGCTGCATTTGGCAGTCTGTTTCGTTGTTTTTTTGTCTCTAGCATAAACGAACGGGAAAGTCAAATCGACAAATGGCCAAAAGTGCGAAAAAAGGGTCAAAAATCCCCTTCTTTGTGAAGTCGGAAAGCAAAAGAAGGTTGACTTTTGGATGTTTCGGGAAATCCATTTCACAAACTTTGGCCAATACTGGCCCTTAAAAGCCAAAACGTAACAGGCGCTTGTTCTGGAATTTTGTTAACTTAGAGTCACCTCGAGGAATACAAATTAAAAGGACAAACAAATGGAAGAAGAAGCATTGAATCAACTCATTCAAGACTACGAAGGCTTGTTTTACAAAGTCTTGCAACGCTGTGGTATTTTTCCCGGACAAGCCGACTATGAAGATCACTTACAAGAATTACGACTGGCTTTTTACCTACGAGCAAAAACCTATCCTAGTCGTGGGCATTTTGAAATGGCCAATGAGATTACCTACTTGTTTCGCCATCTGCTTTGGCGCATGGTTGATTTGAAACGTAAAAAAGCCATCGTCATCGAAGAAACTTCGGAGGAACGGTTAAACTATCTTCCTGACGAAGGTACTGAGTGGGAAGAACTCGCCATTCAAGACCAATTTCAACGTTTCTACGGACAACTTTCTCCAAAAGATCAAAAGAAATGTCAGGACCTCATCGAAGAAGAAAGCTTGTCACGTCAGGCTCGGAGTCGTTATCGACAATATTTTCGAAAACATTTTCAAACTTTTTTTTGAAAAAGTGTGACATTTTCGAGCAAACTCTCGTTTATAGAAGTGTAAGGCGCGCAACTTACAAAACAAAATGAGGAGGAACCAAAATGAAAACACACAACCAAACAAAACTAACCGTTCAATTAAGCGTCGAAGGAGAAGAGAAGCTACAAAAACAAAGCTTTAGCAATGTCAAAGCAGATGCCTCAGAAGAAGCAATTCTCGCACTAGGTGAAGTGGTCGCAAGCTTTGATCCAGAAAATAGTTCCCTTGATAGCATGTTGGAAACCGTTGAATTTGAATACAGAAAATAATAATAACTAGGAGGAAAAAAACATGAAAAAATTACATTTAACATTTTTAAACGAAGAAGGAAAAAAACATAAACTCATTCCGAAAGTTGCTTCAACTGAACTTTCTGCCGAGGCAGTCGAAGCTGCGATGACGCAGTTCACAACGCTCGATTTATTCGAAAAAGAAGGCGTGGCACTCTTCCAAGGGGTGGATAGTGCGAAATACGTCGAAACGATTGAGACACCCCTTTTTAATAAATAATCATAGATGGAGCCTTTTTCGTAAGAGGCTCCATTTTTTAGGAGGGAAAGAATGAAACCCAAACCAATCATCCTCGATATCAGCGAGTGGCAAGTCCCCACTCAAATCGATTACGACCGCTTAAGCGCCCAAATTGACGGTGTCATCGTGCGCGTACAATACGGATCAAGTTACGAAGACAAACATTATCAAACCCATCTCAAAGCCTTCCAAAAAAGAGGCATCCCAACGGCAGTCTATGCATGGGTTCGTGGGCGAACACTCGCAGAGATGGAACAAGAAGCGGCCGATTTTTATCGCCGAGCCAAAGTTTTTCAACCAACTTTTTGGTGGCTCGACGTAGAAGAACTCTCGATGACTCCCATGCGGCAAGGTGTCGAAGCCTACCGAAAAAAACTCAAAAGCTTAGGTGCGAAAAAAATTGGTGCCTACATCGCCAATCACTTGTATCAGCAATTGAATCTAGCCGTCGAGCAGTTTGATGCCATCTGGCTACCAACATACGGACAAAATACAGGTGAGTACCATGGCAGTAATCCAACCGCAACCAATCAGTATCATTTACATCAATACACCGATAAAGGTCGCTTGCCAGGCTATTCGAGCGATTTAGATCTTAATCGCCTCGCCAAAGGGCAACTCAAAGATTATTTTAGTCAAGTCCCCTCTATCGAAAAGGAGGAAAACATGCCAACCACTTACCAATTACTTTACGACGTGTATTTAAGAAAATCCCCATCGACCAAATCACCAAGCATCGCCTTACTAAAAAAAGGCGCGCACGTCTTAATCCAAAAAGTCGAAATAAACGACGGTTTTTTATGGGGTCAACAAAAAAGAAACGATCAAACAGTCGCCTATCTCGCCCTTGGAATGTTACAGGAGTATGTCAAACAGATTAAGTGAGGTTAACAAAGCATCCGTCAAGGGTGCTTTTTCTTATTTTTAGATTAAAATATACGATAGTTCAAATGAACAGTCTTTCTTTTTGACCTTGAAAAACGTATACTATTTCTATAGGTTTTTGAAAAGGTCAAAAACAATGGAGTTTGTGAAATATTAGATACATAAAAGAAACATGAAAAGTCCAATCTACAAATAATTGGGGGAAATGAAATGTCAAAATTACAAAAGTTTTTCATCGGTTTTTTAGTGGTCCTTTTAATCTTAGTTGTTGGTGTAACCGGCGTCGTCGCAAAAGTCTACTTTGATGTCAAAGGAAGCATGGACAATACGTATGAAACAGTCCAACGAAGCGACACAGGAGTGAAACGGAAAAAAGAAGTTGACTTGAATAAGAAAGAATCTTTTTCAATGCTCTTACTTGGAGTTGATACGGGCGATTTAGGCCGGACAGATACTGGACGTTCAGATGCCATTATGGTAGCAACCGTGAGTCCAGAAGACAACAAAACGCAAATTGTCAGCATTCCACGAGATACCTATATGGAGATTGTTGGTTACGGAACCGAAGATAAAGTAAACCATGCCTACGCATTTGGTGGACCAGCAATGTCAATGGATAGTTTGGAAAAATACTTGGATATTCCAATTGACCATTATGCAGCGATTAATATGAAAGGGATTAAAGACCTCGTAGACGCTGTCGGTGGTGTGACAGTAAATAATGACCTGGCATTTACAAATGAAGGTGTTTCTTTTGATATCGGACAAATTCGTCTGAATGGGGATCAAGCCTTAGCATTTGTCAGAATGCGTTATGATGATCCAAGAGGGGACTATGGTCGACAAGAACGCCAGCGGATGGTTGTAGAAGGAATTGCGAGACAACTATTAACATTCTCCGGTGTCACGCAGTATAAAGCTGTTTTAGACGCAGTTTCGATCAATATGAAGACGGATATGGATTTTGACATGATGCAAAAAATAGCCTTAGATTACCGCGATGCATTCGAAACGATTCAAATGGACCAGCTTCAAGGAGAAGGCTTTATGCAAGACGGTGTTTCCTATCAAAGAATTAGTGAGTCAGAATTACAACGTATTCAAGCAGAACTAAAAGATCAAATGAATATAAAATAATACTCAAAATAAGAGGAGTCGATTGAATGCCACGATTAATTTATTTGTCGTGGTATTTACATGTGGATAAGGGGGATAAGGATGGAACGAGAAACCGTTCAAAAAAGAGCCACAACCGTTTCGTTTATAGAAGGACAAGGGAGAAAAGTTGATATGAAACTTGTTAAAAGAAAATATTGGTTTTTCATGGTTAAGCGGGTGATGGATGTTGTAGGCAGTTTGTTAGGATTAATTGTTCTATCGCCACTTTTTCTTATTATTGCTATACTTATGAAGTTAGAAGACCCAAAAGCACCAATCTTTTTTAGTCAAACTCGAATTGGTCTAGATCAAAAGGAATTTAAAATGTATAAGATTCGTTCGATGGTGACGAATGCGGAAGAATTATTAGACGACTTGCTTTCTGAAAATGAAATCGAAGGGGCTATGTTCAAAATGAAAGAGGATCCTAGAGTTACGAAAGTAGGAAAAGTCATTCGTAAATTTAGTATTGATGAATTGCCTCAGCTTTGGAATGTTGTTATAGGAGATATGAGTCTAGTAGGTCCACGACCGCCGTTAGAACGAGAAGTGAGTGAATATACGGAATATGATAAACAACGACTTGCGATTAAACCAGGATGTACCGGTCTATGGCAAGTGAGTGGGCGGAATGATCTAGATTTTAACGAAATGGTAGAATTAGATTTAAAATATATAAGAAAATTAAGTTTGAAAAATGATATCTTAATAATGTTGAAAACAATATGGGTAATGATTAAGCCTAATGGCGCATATTAAACAGTGGTAGGGGAGAAAAAGTTGAAAGTCGCATTAGTAATACCAACTTATAATGCAGGAGAAGAGTTTAGAGATGTATTAGCATTAATAAATCAGCAACGAGAAATTTTAAGTACTATAAAAATTATTGATTCCTCCTCAATAGATAATACCGTTGAACTAGCAAAGGAATTTAATTGTGAAGTTGAGATGATAAAGCAATCTGATTTTAGTCATGGTGGAACTCGTAGACGTATCGGTATTGAGTTTTATGAAAAGGAGTATGACTATTTAATATTTATGACCCAAGATGTCTATTTACAAGAAGATGCTCTTCAAGAGTTATTAAAATTCATACAATCAGACTCTATGTTAGGACTTGCTTATGGTAAACAGGAAGTTGATTTGTCAAAAGGAGACTTATTTGAGTATTATGCTCGTAAGTTCAATTATCCTGATAAAAGCTATAAGAGAAAAATAGAAGATGTAAAAAAATACGGAATTAAAACAATATTCAGTTCGGATGCTTTTGTGGTTTATAATCTAGCATTGTTGAATAAAGTTGATTTTTTTGAAGATTCAAAAGATGTTTCGGAAGATATGTTGGTGGCACATAAAATGGTTCAATCGGGTTATAGTGTTGGCTATTGCTCAGAGGCCAGAGTTTACCATACCCATAATTATAATATGGTTGATGAATATAAGAGATATAAAGAAATCGGGAAATTTTATAAGAAACAAGCACACGTACTAGAGAAATATGGCAAAACAACCAGTAATGGATTGAGTTTAGCTTTAGGAGAACTTTCTTTTTTAATAAAAAAACGAAAAGTTTTTTTATTGCCAAAATCAGTTTTAAGAAATGCAGCAAAATTTATAGGGCATAAGGTTGGATATTATTATGGAAATAATTAAAATAAAGGTGGTAAAATAGTGGGGAAAGTAATAGATTTAATAAAAAATAAAAGAAATATAAATTTTTTTAATCCTTATTTTTTATTTTCTTTTATTTTTTTAACAATATTTATAATCTATCAGTTCGATTGGTCTCGATTAACTAATTCTCTTGATTGGGAGTTAAGAATTTTTTTGCTGTTTAATATTTTGTTATTTCTTTTTTTAGGTTATTTTTTTGAGAATAATGTAATTGAAAATAGTAAAAGAATAAGGTTTTATGAATATAAAAAATCATATATTTTTCTATCTATTTTTATTTTATTTGGAACATTACTTGAAGGTGTTGTTTTGAAGGGCTATCCATTATTTAATTCACTTGGATGGGGGAGTATTCAATATATTGAATATGGGATACCTCTATTTCATGTGCTACTATTAACAGTTAGTTACTTTTTTATATTGATACTCTTTGAACAAAGTATTTATAATCGAAAAGAAAAAAAAATATATGTTTCAATGACAATAGCTATAGCACCTTTTGTTTTAACGATAAACAGAGGAATGATTGTCATGATTATAATCAGCTGTGTCTGCTTATATGCTCGATATAATAAAATTAATCTTAATAAGAAAGTTGTATCAATACTAATAGTAGGGATGGTGTTCTGCTTATATGTATTTGGTTTGTTTGGAAATTATCGAATTAATTCTGATTATAAACAACAAAGAAGTATTACAGATTCCGCTATAATTATGGATGTTGGGGAGGCTACCAATTCTTTTAGACAGAGTTTTATACCTAAAGAGTTCTTTTGGTTTTATACATATGTGACTACTCCTTTGTCCAATCTACAGCATAATATGGATGAGCATAGAAAGATAGGAGGAAAAGAGCGAGACAACTTCTTCGATTTTATTAAAATAACATTTCTGCCTGAAACGTTATCAAAAAGAATGAATCCTACAGTTATTAGTAACTATCAAGTAAAAACAGAGTTGACAGTAGGTACTTCATATTATGAGATATATCCACGATATGGATGGACAGGAATGTTTTTATATTTATTTGTGATTTCAATTTTTCCTTTTCTTTATGTAAGTTTGTTAAAAAAGAATGCTGCTGAGTATGTTAACATTGGTGTTTCACTAGTGTGTACGATGTATGCTCTATTGTTTTTCACTAATTTTTTGAGTTATACAGGTCTTGTTTTTCAGTTAACATTCCCGTTTGTTTTAAGTTTTGAGAAAAAATATAGTATTGGAAGTAGGTTTTTAAAATTCATTCGGAAGTAGCAATACTGTTGTCAACATATAATGGGCAAGATTATCTTGCAGAACAATTAGAATCAATTATTAATCAAAGTTATTCAAACTGGCAAGTTTTTATTCGAGATGATGGCTCAAAAGATCGAACAGAAGAAATCATTCATGAATATGTGTCGAAAGATTCACGAATTGTTTATTTATCAGAGATGAGTCTTGAAAATGTGGGAGTAAAAAAATCATTCTTATCACTTCTTTTAGCAGTTGAAAGTGACTATTATTTTTTTTGTGATCAAGATGATTTTTGGTTACCTAATAAAGTAGCAGATACTTTAAACCTTTTGAAAAAAGAAGAGCGAGGTGACTTACCAGTTTGTGTTCACACAGATTTAGAAATTGTCAATCAAAGCCTAGTGAAAATAGATAGCTCGATGATTGAATCGCAAAACTTATATAAGGAAGATCACTTAAAAGAACTGTTGGTGCAAAATTCAGTAACTGGTTGTACAACTGCTTTAAATTATTCGTTAAAGCAACTTATTTTAAAGCAACCAAATGCAGAACATATTTTAATGCATGATTGGTGGATTGCGTTAGTGGCTGCAGCATTCGGTAAAGTTGTGTTGTTAGATATGCCAACAATCTTGTACCGTCAACACGGAAACAACGAAGTCGGAGCACAATCAATGATAACTAAAATTAAGAGTGGTTATAATTTAGATAAAGTACTATCGGCAGTTGTCGCTGCATACGTCCAAGCTCAAGAACTACTAGACGTCTATTCTGATTCTCTGCCTGTTAAAGAGAGAAAAGAAATTGAGTTCTATCTTTCGATCTTGTCTACTAAACAGTCGCCTTTCTTTTATCATAAATGGTTCCAAAAGTTTAAGAAAAAAGGTTTTTTGAAAAACCTTGTTTTTATACTAATCAATACATTTTATAATAAGCGAGTAAGGAAACAAGTGACAGAAAAAAAATCGAGAAATTAAAAATACTGAATAAAATTAGGATAAGGAGTTTTAATCAATGAAAGGTATCATCTTAGCAGGGGGATCAGGGACGCGTTTGTACCCCTTAACAAAAGCAACATCTAAACAACTAATGCCAATTTACGATAAGCCAATGATTTACTATCCGTTATCAATTTTAATGCTTGCTGGAATTACAGAAGTTTTAATCATTTCAACACCACAAGATACTCCGAGATTTGAAGAATTGTTGGGTGATGGAAAAGAGTTAGGGATTCAATTGGAGTATGCGATTCAACCAAATCCAGATGGATTAGCTCAAGCATTCATTATAGGTGAAGAATTTATCGGAAGAGACAGTGTTTGCTTGATCTTAGGTGATAATGTTTACTATGGTGGAGGGTTATCACAAATTCTTCAACGTGCAGCTAAAAAAGAAGAGGGAGCAACGGTCTTTGGTTATCATGTAAATGATCCTGAACGTTTTGGTGTTGTTGAATTTGATGATGAAATGCGTGCCTTATCAATTGAAGAAAAACCAGAATCACCAAAATCTAATTATGCTGTAACTGGCTTATATTTCTATGATAATGATGTGGTAGAAATCGCGAAGAATATAAAACCTTCTCACCGAGGAGAATTGGAAATTACAGACGTTAATAAAGCGTATTTAGATCGTGGTAATTTATCCGTAGAAATTATGGGGCGTGGTTTTGCCTGGTTAGATACAGGAACTCATGAATCTCTTCTAGAGGCTTCGCTTTTCATTGAAACAATTGAAAAACGTCAAAACTTAAAAGTTGCTTGTTTAGAGGAAATTGCTTATCGAATGGGATACATTACTAAGAAGCAAGTACTTGAGCTTGCCCAGCCATTAAAGAAAAATCAATATGGACAATACTTACTAAGACTAGTAGGTGAAGTATAAAATGGAAAAAATTAAAGTAACTGAAACGAATCTATTAGATGTTAAAATTATTGAACCTGCCATTTTTGGGGATCATCGTGGATTTTTTACAGAGAGTTACTCTAAAGAAGCTTTTAAAGATGTGGGGATTGATTTTAAATTTGTACAAGACAATCATTCGTTATCTGCTGAAGCAGGTGTGATTCGAGGACTCCATTTTCAAAAAGGAGAAGCTGCTCAAACAAAACTCATACGTGTGACTTCAGGAGTCGTCTTAGACGTGATTGTCGATATTCGTAGAGGTTCACCAACTTATGGTAAATCAGAAGGTTATATTCTATCTGAGTATAACCATCGTCAATTACTAGTTCCAAAGGGGTATGCCCATGGTTTTGTGACGCTCACTCCAAATGTAAACTTTTTGTATAAATGTGATAATTATTATAACAATGAAGCGGATGCTGGAATTGCTTTTGATGATCCAGAGTTAGAAATTGCTTGGCCAATTGACTTATCAAAGGCAATTTTATCTGAAAAAGATAAACAACATCCAACTCTAGCAGAGTTTGAAAAAGAAAATCCATTTGTTTATGGAGCTATTTAAGGAGAAGAAATCATTGAAAAAAATTATTGTAACTGGTGGTGCAGGATTTATTGGTTCAAACTTTGTTCACTATGTAGTGAACAATCATCCAGGAATTCATGTGACCGTATTAGATAAATTAACTTATGCAGGGAATAAAGAAAATTTAGCAGGTCTCCCAGAAGATCGTGTGACTTTAGTTGTTGGTGACGTGGCAGATGCCGAACTTGTCGATCAATTAATCAAGGAGACCGATGCAGTGATACATTATGCTGCAGAATCTCATAATGATAACTCACTAAGAGATCCTTTTCCTTTTGTTCAAACGAATCTGATTGGAACATATGTACTAATCGAAGCTTGTCGTAAATATGATGTTCGTTACCACCATGTATCGACAGATGAAGTTTATGGAGATCTACCATTAAGAGAAGATTTACCCGGACAAGGCGAAGGAGAAGGCGAAAAATTTACTGATACAACGCCTTATAATCCCTCAAGCCCTTATTCTGCAACAAAAGCAGGATCTGATTTACTTGTAAAAGCCTGGGTTCGTTCTTTTGGGTTACGTGCAACATTATCCAATTGTTCAAATAACTATGGTCCTTATCAACACATTGAAAAATTTATCCCTCGTCAAATTACCAATGTTTTAAGTGGGATTCGTCCGAAACTTTATGGTGAAGGAAAAAATGTACGTGATTGGATTCATACCGACGATCATTCCTCTGCAGTTTGGACGATTTTGAATAAAGGGCGAATGGGAGAAACTTATCTAATTGGTTCTGATGGCGAAGAAAACAATAAAGATGTAATGGAACTTTTACTAGAATTAATGGGCCAACCGAAAGATGCATATGAACATGTTGTTGATCGCCCAGGCCACGATTTACGTTATGCAATTGATCCAATGAAATTAAGAGATGAATTAGGTTGGGAACCTTCTTTCACGAATTTCCGTGAAGGACTAGCAGATACAATCGAATGGTATAAAGAAAATGAACAGTGGTGGAAAGCAGAGAAAGACGCTGTTGAACAAAACTATGCGAAGCAAGGACAATAATTAAATAGCTAGGTAAAGCAGGAGAAATCCTGCTTTTTTGAAAGGGAGAATAAAATGAATCTAATTATCGGAGCAAATGGTCAGTTAGGAACCGAGCTATGCCGCTTGTTTGATGAGCAATCAATTTCCTATATTGGGACTACAACAAACGAACTGGATATTACGAATCAAGAACAAGTCACTTCTTTTATTCGTCATTTAAATCCAAAGGTTATTTATCATTGTGCAGCTTATACCGCTGTTGATAACGCAGAAGATGAAGGGAAAGAATTAAATACTTTAGTGAACGTGGAAGGCACTAGAAATATTGCTTTAGTCGCACAAGAGTTACATGCTAAACTAGTTTATATTAGTACAGACTATGTTTTTGATGGGGAACTCAGAACTGGTGAATATCAAACCGATAGCCCAACCAACCCACAAAATGAGTATGGAAGGTCTAAATTGGAAGGTGAAGAAGTGATCAAAGAAATCATGTCTTCGTATTACATTATTCGGACTTCTTGGGTCTTTGGAGAATTCGGGCATAACTTTGTGTATACGATGCAAAAGTTAGCAGAAACAAGAGATAGTTTAACGATTGTTAGTGATCAGGTAGGTAGACCAACTTGGACGCGAACATTGGCAGAGTTTATGCAATTTGTTGTTGAAAAACCAGCAGCTTACGGTGTTTATCATTTGTCTAATCAAGGATCATGTTCATGGTATGAATTTGCGAAAGAAATCTTAAAAGAGAATATTGATATAACAGTATCACCAGTTACATCTGAGGAGTTTCCTCAAAAAGCAAAGCGTCCACAGTACTCAATCATGGATTTAAGTCAGAGCGAGGCTCTTGGGTTTAAGATTCCAAGGTGGGAAGAAGCTTTAAATCAATTTTTAAAGAGAAAGTAAGAAGAAATAGTCTATAGGGGGATGAAAATTGTTTAATCAAAAAAATAAAATCTATCAAATGTTAACGACAGTGTTTATTATTTCAATCTTAGTATCAAATTCGTTGATTGTTTATGCAACAGATATATCAGAAACTTCAACAACTGTAGACTCAACCGAATTAAGCATATCAGAGTTAATGAATGGTGAAGGAGGAATTGATCCTTACTTCCCACTAGATCCAAATGAAGATGATTTAATAGGGGACCAGATCAATCCAGGAGAAGTAGAGGCACCAGTCGATACAAGTAATGCTAGAAGTCGATCAAGTAAAATGAACCAAGAAATTATCAACAATGTAAATAATGGAACATTTAAAAAAGCGAAGATAAAAGAAGATTGGCGAGAGTACTCAATGTTTCCTTATCAATCACTGAATGGTGGCACACAAAATAAGCCGCATGGTATAGTAATCCATGAAACGGCTAACCCAAAATCGACAATTGAAGGTGAAATTTCATACATGGATCGTAATTGGCGTAATGCCTTTGTTCATGCTTTTGTTGATCAAAGTCAAATCATTGAAATCCATGATCCAAGCTATGGTGCTTGGGGTGCAGGTCGTGAAGCCAATAAATATTTTTTGCATATCGAGTTAGTTGAGCATCCAGATAATCGTACGGCGTTTATGAAATCTGTTTTAAATGATGCTTATTACGCAGCAAGTAAATTAGCACAGTTTGATTTAGAACCAAGTAGACCAAAGAAGAAAAAAGGAGACATCTCTGGTACCATTTGGAGCCATCATGAGGTTAGTACTTATCTAGGTGGAACGAATCATAGTGACCCAACAGGTTATTTTTCAAAATTTGGTTACTCAATGGAACAGTTTTATGAGTTAGTTCAATATGAGTATGAGAACTTGAGTGTGATATTACCTGATGGAAAAGAAGTAAAGAAAACTGGTTGGCATAAACTTGAAACAGGTAAGTGGTCCTTTGTAGAAAAGAAAAAATTAGCTAAAGATTGGCTAGAAGTAGGTGGTAAGTATTACTACTTTGACTCTAAAGGGATTATGCAACAAGGTTGGATTAAAAAAGGAAATGATTGGTATTATCTATTATCAGATGGTGCAATGGCTAAGGGATGGATATTAGCTGGAGGTAAATGGTATTACTTTAATCAATCAGGAGTGATGCAGCAAGGTTGGATTAAAGAAGGAAATGATTGGTACTATCTATTATCAGATGGTGTGATGGCTAAGGATTGGATATCAGCTGGAGGTAAATGGTATTACTTTAATCAATCAGGAGTGATGCAGCAAGGTTGGATTAAAGAAGGAAATGATTGGTACTATCTATTACCAGATGGTGCAATGGCTAAGGATTGGATATCAATTGGAGATAAATGGTATTACTTTAATTCATCGGGAATTATGGTGAGAAATTGACCAAGTCAAAAGGTCAGCAGTATCATCAATTACTAAGGAATATGTTGACTTGAGCTTGGAAAACACTGACATAATTAGTAATATTTCGATGATAAAAATACTAATATCGATACTAATCAAGCGAACGCTACTCCATGATTATGCTAATTCATTTTGTTTTATATTCTGGTTATGTTACAAGTGAGTTTACTAAAGAGGAATATAATATTTGTTATGAGGATAAAAAAAACGACAAGAAGAATGATGGTGCAATTATGGTTTATCCGCTATTTAGAAAGTACCAGAATCAATAATGTTTTACAAATAACTCGATAAAATTAAGCTAAGGTGTTAGTTTAGATACAAATTATTGTATAAATGATCGGAGAGAAAATACAAAAAAATATAATAATAAGCTAAATTCAGTAATTGAGTGTTGAAATCTACATTAATTTGATGAATAATTTAGAAAAAAATATATTTGAAATATTATAGAGAAAAGAGTGGTGTATTAATGGATGGGTTATATAAAAAAGCTGGGAGTACATTTTTCCTGAAAGTCTTTGGTTTAGGGGTGGCCTTTATATTTCAAATAATTTTAGGAAGAATGCTTGAGCCCGCATCTTACGGAGAATATACCATGTATCTGACTTATTCTTCAATATTTACAATTATTGCCGTTTTTGGTATGGATCAAAATTTGATTAAAGAAATAGCCAAAAATAAAAATGATCGACAGCAGTCAAATAGTTTTCTACAGTTATCAATGGCTATTTCAACAATATTGATTATAGTATTATCAGTGATTGTTCTTTTTTTAAAAGATAAACTAGGATTTAGTGCAGATGGTATTTATCTTTTTATTGCGATGTCAGTTATTCGAACGGTTGTGATGATATTTGATGGATTCTTACAAGGAAATGGTTTTGTGGTAAAAGTTACCATACTGAATGACGTGATAAACAATATCTTAAAAGTAATCTTGTTTATTACTTTAGTGATGGGTGGTATTTCGTCGCTAAAGGCAGCACTTTGGAGTTTTATCTTTAGTGAATTTATTATGGGATTCATTCGATTATTAAGTATTAATAGAATTTTAGGAAATAAATATAAATTGGTAATTGGTCTAGAGAAAAAAGTTAAGAATGAATTTATTAAATATTCTTCTACTGTTCTATTTGTCTCAGGAATAGGTATTTTACTTCAAAACGTCGATCGTATCATGATTTCTAGTTATCTAGATTTAGTAAACGTTGGAATCTATAAAGTGAGCCAAAACTATGTCGCTTTAATAGGAGTTTTTATTAGTCCTTTTATTGCTTTTTGGCCAATCATTTCAAAACTGTATCATGAAAATAAACTATTTGAAATTCAAGAAGAAATGAAAAAAATAGTTAAAATTGTGACATATTTAGTTATTCCTATGTTTTTTATTTTCGTTTTTCAAAGTGGAAATTTATTATCAATATTTGGTGAGTTTTATGCAACCGGTACAGGGAAAAAGGTATTGGTCATTTTAGCTTTTTCATTTTTAGTGGACGCGATATCTGGTCCTATTGGTTCAATACTCACAATGACAAATTATGCAAAATTTATATTGTATAATAGTATAGCATCGTTAGTTGTGAATGTTATTTTGAATTATCTTTTGATTGGAAAATATGGTATTGTTGGTGTTGCCGTTGCAACAGGGGTCAGTATTATTTTAAATAATATCCTATCAATTTTAGAAGTAAAAATTTTACTAGGTATTTTTTCATATGATTTTAAAAATGTTTTACAAATTATTTTGTTATCAATTGTAAACTGGGGAATTGGTGGAGGTTTATCAAAAGTCATTAATATAGACAGCCATATCCTTCAAATTATTGTCTACGGAGTACTAATCTATCTAATAAATATGATCATTATCACTTATGTTTATAGAAAAGAGATACATGTATTTTTAGGAGAAAGAGGAAAAAAATGAATACAGCCAAGCAAATAAAAAAAGAGAATAAACCATCTTTAAAAGAATTTTTTTTAGCATCGTTTTTAATATCACAAAGAATCTCTCCATATTTATCGAGTGTTTATATTAAAAAGGGAATAAAACCGAATACAATTACTTTACATATGATCTACAGTGGTATTTTAGGAGCAGTCTTGTTTGCAATGCCAAATACTTACATTAAAGTGTTAGGAGTATTATTTATCCACTTGTGGTTTATACTAGATTGTTCAGATGGTGAAGTAGCACGTTATACTAAAAAATTTTCAAAATATGGAAAAGAGCTGGATTATATGGCGCATTTAATTAACCATCCATTGTTTGGTATTGCGTTATTTTGTTCGCTTGTACAACTCAATCGCTATTCTTTCTACATTTTGAGTGTCCTTGTTCTTTTAAGTAATTTACTTGATTATTTAACTAGAAACTTAAACACATTGGATCTTGTTATCAATCTGAAAGCGGAAAATAAATCAATCAGATCGAGTAGTTCTACAAATTGGTCGTTAAAAGAATTTATTTTATTTGTTGCGAGCCTCTTTATGGTTTATCCAAATTTTATTTTATTTAGTGTTCTTTTTTTCTTTATTGATTATTGGGTGGGTACCAATATTGTCTATGTCTATTTAATACTAAATATTTTCATTACTTTTATTTTCAATCTTAAAGGAATGACTCAATTAGTTAGAAAGTTTCATAACGAATGATTCATGGGTTGTTCGTCAAATAGTGTTGATGGACTCACAGTGAATCAAAAATGTCGTGAAAATCGGTGGATAATCTTCCATCGATTTTTTTAATTTCTATTGATAAATGAAACCTTGAATAATGTAAATACGATTGCGAAGATGATAAAAAAATTGGTAACCGTAGGAGACCCGTTTAATGGGCTTGATTTTGTTATTTAAACCTTCTATCGCACTATTTGAGTAGTCTAAATTGATCCCTGATTTATACATCTTTAATAAAAGAGCAACTTCTTCTTAAACCATTAAGGTAATCGAGAATCTAGAATGTGTATTACATGAAAAAATGAAACCGAATCTTTTTCCTTTCGATGATAATGTAGGAGTTGTACACTCTTATAAGCAAGGCGTAGCGTTATATCGTAATTGAGTAACTCATCAATAATATCGTGTGGATAGAGATGGCATTTGAAGAGAAAATGATAACTGATTTTTTGTTTTTCGAAAGTGGCAGAATCCATTAGAAGCAGCTTCCAGTAACGTTTCAGTCGACGATGTTTTTTCTTATCTTCAGAGTTTGATGTATTGAAACGATTCATCGTTTTAATTCGCAATTGATTAAAAGAGCGAGTGATATGTTGGACAATGTGAAAGCAGTATGTGACAATTTACACATTATGAAAAACCATTTTGAGTAGCTGCCATTCATATCCATCACTAAGTAGCGTACTTTTAACCGTTATTCACGGGAAAAGCGTATGAAGTACTGAGCCAACTTAAACAAACGACAATCCTCTAAAATGTCGAACAATTGATTTCTTGTGCCATTGATACAAATAAAACTCATGGAGCTTTCACAGGATTTAATTGACTTGAATTCATCAATACATAGCACTTCTGGCAAGTGTTTTTTCTTTTTATGATAAGTTTCTGCGAGTTCTTCTAACCCATCTTCATCTGTTAATCCAAGTATTTTTCTAGTATTAATATTTATAAAGGCTCACTCCTAATCAATGTTTGTTTTAGTCGACTACATTTTATCAGTTTGAGCCCTCTTTTTGTCGTAAAAAATAAAAAAAGTGTTGAAGAAAAATCTTAACGAGATTTTCTATTAACACTAAATATTAGATAACTGATTTTTCCGAAAACTACTGGACCCGTACACTTTTTTTTGGTATGATGTTCACGAGAATCCACTATTTATTTTTCGTGAATCTAAGAAAGAGGGATATTATGAATATTTATGATTACGATACTTTAAAGCAATTATCAAAAGAAAAATATACAAGTCAACGTGTAATTTCAGAAAAGACAGGTTATTCCTTAGGAAAAGTGAATGAGGCTGTCCATCACTTATTGGGAAAAGGATTTGTTGATAAAGATATACAATTAACAGAGCGAGGAAAACAGGAAATAAATAAAAATAAACCTCAAAATGCGATTATTTTAGCAGCTGGTTTCGGGATGCGGATGGTTCCCATAAATGCTGAAATACCTAAAGGTTTACTTGAAGTTCATGGTGAAATTTTAATTGAACGATTGATTCGTCAACTGAATGAGGCAGGAATTCAAGACATTACAATTGTTGTAGGCTTCCTAAAAGAAAAATATGAGTATTTGATTGATCAATTTAATGTAAAATTAGTCTATAATGGAGAATATGCAGTAAAAAATAATTTACACTCTCTTTGTTTAGTGAGTGAGACACTTGGAAATACCTATATCTTACCTTCTGATATTTGGTTAGAAGAAAATCCATTCTCAATAACTGAGTGCTATTCTTGGTACCTTGTGACTGAGGTGATTGATGAAGAGAGCACTGTACGAGTAAATCGCCAACGTGAGTTAATGATGGTTAAAGTTGAGCAAGGTGGAAATGCGATGATTGGGGTTTCTTATTTAACAAAAGAGATAACTGAGGAATTAAAAGAAACACTCCTGTTACTTAGCCAAGATGAGAAATATGATAACGTTTTTTGGGAAGAAGCTTTATTTACAAGAGAACGAAAAACTCCAGTCTATGGCAAGGTCTATTTGTCGGATAAAGTGATGGAAATTGATACTTATGAACAATTACGAGAATTGGATAGTCATTCTATTCATTTAAACACAGAAATTATCCATTTAATTTCAGAAGCTTTACAAGTATTGCCAGAAGAAGTCATGAATATTGAAGTCATGAAGAAAGGAATGACCAATCGTTCTTTTAAGTTTAGTGTAAAAGATGCTTCTTATATTATGCGTATTCCAGGAGAGGGAACGGATCAATTAATTGATCGTAGCCAAGAATATGACGTTTATCAACAACTAAAAGATTATAAAATTAGTGATGATGTCATTTATATGTCTCCAAAAAATGGTTATAAAATTACACGATATATTGAAAATTCAGTTGTTTGCGATTCTCAAAATCCAAAAGATGTAAAGGAAAGTATGAAAAAAATACGTGAATTTCACGAGAGAAAACTAACAGTGGATCATTCCTTTGATTTATTTGGAAAAATTGATTTTTATGAATCTTTATGGGAAGGGAAACCTTCTATCTTTAAAGATTACTTAGAGACCAAAAATAAAATAATAGAATTACAAACGATTATTGATCAAATACCAAAAGATTGGGTACTAACTCATGTTGACGCTGTTCCTGAAAATATTTTATTTACAGAAGAAGAGATTCGAATGATTGATTGGGAGTATGCAGGTATGCAAGATCCGCACTTAGATATCGCGATGTTTGCAATCTATTCTTTGTATGAAAAAGAGCAAGTTGATGCATTAATCGATAGTTATTTTATTGAAGGTTGTTCAGAAGAAATTCGAATGAAAATTTATTGTTATATTGCAATTAGTGGATTGTTATGGAGCAACTGGTGCGAGTACAAACACTTTTTGGGTGTTGAGTTTGGTGAGTATTCATTAAGACAATACCGCTACGCAAAAGAATATTATAAAATTGTTCAAAAAATGGAAGTTGTTAAGGAGTATATTTAATGTATAAAGTAGATAATGCCATTATTATGGCCGCAGGTCTGTCTTCTCGTTTTGCACCGATTTCGTATGAGTATCCTAAGGCGCTATTGACAGTAAAAGGAGAAGTCTTAATTGAGCGGCAAATTACTCAATTAAAAGAAAAAGGTATCCATGATATTACAATCGTTGTTGGTTATAAAAAAGAATTATTTTATTATTTAACTGAGAAATATAATGTTGTCCTGATTGAGAATCCAGAATTTAGTACACGTAATAATCATTCGAGTTTGTACTACGTAAGAGAAAAGTTAAAAAATACATATATTTGTTGTGCAGATAACTATTTTTTAACGAATGTCTTTGAGACTGAAGTTGAAGATTCTTATTATTCAGCAGATTTCGAAGAAGGGAATACCAAAGAATGGACACTGACTGTGGATGAAAATGACTATATTAAGGACGTACAAGTTGGAGGACATGCATCTTGGGTTATGTTAGGACACGTCTTTTTTTCAGAGAAATTTTCAAAAACATTTATTTCAATCTTAGAAAAAATTTATCGAAAACCTGAAACGAGAGATTTTTATTGGGAAGATATTTATGTTAATCATCTTGATCAATTATCTATGAAGATGAAAAGATATGATAGAGGAGTTGTTTTTGAATTTGATTCTTTAGATGAACTTCGAGTATTTGATCCGAAATTCAGAAATGATACAGGATCAAAAATTCTAGAAGAAGTCGCGAAACAGTTAGAGGGTCAACAGGTAGATATTACTGGCATTCAACCGTTGAAAATAATGGGTGAGACCGTTGGCTTTCAATTTAAATTTAAAGAAAAAAAGTTCGAATATATGTATCAAACAAAAAAACTAGTCGCATTATGAGGATAAAAGTATTACAGAAGGGGAAGAAATGAAATGTATGCAGGGTTATTAGCAGGTTTTTTTTGGGGGTTAGATACAGTTATACTAGGTGTGGCTTTAGCAAGTAGTTCTTTTGTAACTACTGAACAAGCAATTTTTTTTGCACCATTTATTAGTACGTTTATTCATGATTTATGTTCAACGTTGTGGATGTTGCTTTATATGGGGATTAAACGACAATACAAAGAAATACTTAAAGCTTTAAGAACAAAAAGTGGAAAATTCATTATTTTGGCAGCCCTAGTCGGTGGGCCAATTGGAATGACTGGTTACGTTTTATCGATTAAGTATATTGGAGCAGCTTATACTGCGATTATTTCTGCATTATTCCCAGCGGTTGGTGCCTTTCTTTCTTATATGATTTTAAAGGAAAAAATGACAAAAATACAAATGGTTGGTTTGTCAGTAAGTATTTTAGGAGTTATCATTTTAGGTTATACACCGGGTGAAGGAACGGTAACTAATGGTTGGATTGGGATTATATTTGCTCTAATGTGTGTATTTGGATGGGCTTCAGAAGCCGTAATCATTGCTCACGGATTAAAAGACCCAACAATTACAGATGAGCAAGCCTTGCAAATTCGTCAAGGGACATCAGCACTCTTTTATGGGATAGTTTTATTGCCATTATTAAGTGGGTGGACGATGACTTTTAATATTTTAACAACAAGTACTTCAGCAATTATTTTATTCTCAGCATTATTTGGAACGACCTCCTACTTGTTTTATTATAAAGCAATCAATAAAATTGGAGCATCAAAAGCGATGGCTTTGAATATTACCTATTGCGCATGGGCAATTGGATTTGGCTATCTTTTGTTAAATGAAGTTTTAAATGTCAAAGACACCCTTTCTGCACTGATTATTATTGGTGGTTCGATTACTGCAGGTGGAGACATTAAGGAGTTAATATCACCAGTCTTAAAAAAAGTAGGAGTTAGTAAATAGTTAGGACAAAATATTTCCTATTCTCATAAATATTTTGTTTCTCCACTTCATTAATATCTAATCCTTCGAACTACAAGAAAACATACTAAAAAAGGTTCTATAATATTTGATGTGGATGGAGAAATTCATTCACATCTATTTTTTTATAAAAAAATAGAAACATATGAAGATTCCAGTTAAAATGATAGTTGCCACCACCACGTTTTGAAAGGAAGATTCATATGTCTCATAACGATTGTATACGAAATTCACTTGATTTAAAAGGTAAAAATATTTTATTTAATCATTCACTTTGTGAAGAACAGAGCATCAAGGGGAAAACATCGAAGTTTTATCACGGAAAGTTAACCTACCGTCCTAGATCCTGTTCTTGTTGTGGTATCGTAAATGAAGCATATAAGATTGTTAAAAGTAGGTTTATTCTGTCTAAAATCAAGTGAATCAGTCATACACACTATCTGACTTATATTTTCTTGAAAAAGTAGCGTTTTCTCTACAGAGAATGCCATTCGAGCTTTCTCGCAGAATTATTGGAGATTGAGAAACACTGCTTTATCGCTCGCCGCGTGAAGCAATCGGTTCTTTTCGAACTCAGTGATGCAACCTCTTTTAAAGATATTGCGAAGCGACATGCGATTTCTAGTACAACTGTGATTCGTATTCTACGAAGGTTTAGCGAAGAGAAAAGAAATCTCTTTCAAAAGTTACCAGAATCTCTTTGTTTCGATAAATTTACCTCGACGAAAGATAAAAAAGGGAAACATAACTTTATTTATTCGGATGCATCGTCGCATCAAATCATTGACGTGTTAATTGATAACTTTTTGAGGACCATTAGCGAACACTTTTTAAGGTATCCTCTAAAAGAAAGGATGAAGGTGAAAGCAATTGTGGTAGATGTGAATGCCGGTTATTTCAAATTGGCCAAAACGTTATTTCCGAATACATCCGTCATTATTGATCGTTTCCATTTGGTTCAATTGGTAAATCGAGCTCTCAACTTGACTCGCATACGGACCATGAATACTTATTGGGCCTTTTCTTTAAATGATCTGAAAGACTATTGAAAACTGGAAAAATACTGTTATCTCTTTCTAAAAAAAGAGGATGACTTAGACTATCAAGCCTATCGCTACCAACGGATGTTTAAGGAAATGATAATCGAATCAGAAATCATGGATTATTTACTGAGCTTCGATTATCAACTAACGGAGACTTACAAACTCTATCAAGACTTGCTTTATTGTTCAAAGAAGAATGACTACGAGGGCTTTAAAGATCTTTTCCGATCGACCAAAGTCAAAATATTTCGCCTTCGCTGGAAACCTCTGTACGAGCCTTAGTGAAGCACTTGACTCGCATTAATAATACGTTTCAATTTTCTTTGAGTAATGGTTCTTTAGAAGGCTCGATCAATAAAACTAAGCTCATTAAACGAATTGCCTATGGTTATCGGAATTTTTATAATTATAGAGATCGCATTTTAGTCAGTTTTAAAGAGAAGAAAAAAGGCAACGATTTCTTAGAAGGGCTCGTTGCCTAAAAGTAACATTATTTAACTAGATAAAAGGCCATCCACATCATTTAACATAGAGCCAATTTTTCCATCAACACTAAATATTATACGACTGGATTAAGGCGTCATGCTTTCGGTTATGAATAGAGCGCCGGATATTAGATGGAGGTTCTGATATTCGATACTTTTTCGTGATTGAAATAATAGGTAGACAGTATAATCAGCGTTGCAATCAACGATCCGCTATTACTTGATAAAAAGTTCGGGTTGAATAAAGGCTTAACCATCCAAAAGATGAAGTTAAAATAGAGTAGGTACTTGATATTTAAATTAGTAATATTGAAATTTATCATTAAATAAAACGAATAGATTAACATAATGATAATTAAGATAAATCCTAGAATACCAAATTGCATAATAAACGAAAAATATTCTAATTCATATGAATAAGGCGCGATATCACTTCTAGTAAAATCCGGATCGTAGTAACCTAATCCTTTACCAATAATCGGGCTTTCAGTAATATTTTCGAAAATTTTCTCAGCTTGAATATCTCGAATACTATCTGATTTAATCGTTTCTTCTGAAAAGAGTCGGTATGTTAATGAGTTATAGATGCTTGAAGTTGCTTGTGGAAAAATTACAAATGTCAGAGCAATTGCGAAGAACATCGTACCTATTAGTTTGGCTACATTGATTAAGTCGTGTTTGCTTTTCAAGTCTATTTTTCGTAGGATTAATGCAATGAATAATGTTAACGCTAGTTGTAAGAAAATAATTCTAGAATAGATAATCAATGAAAAGCAGACAAGAGAAATAACGGTTAATCCTCGTATTATTTTAGAGTAATTTTTATCAGCAATTAGAAAACCTAAAGCGACAAAAGGAAAAGAATCACTCGGGGTCATAATACGATACATGCCTAAATATTCCATATGCATGCTGACAGGTTGGCTGTCTAGTTGAGCATAGATATTCATAAATTGTTCGTAGCTGAGACCAAAATTCATAATACCAATTTCAATTAGTAGTGTAAATCCAACTTTTACAAAAGCAGTAATGAAAATCCATTTCTTGACGTTTTCAATATTCACTAACTCATGCTTTATCACATAGTAAGAGAGAAAACATGTGCCGATAAGTGAAATTAGGTTAACCAGCATTAGTGTAGGGCTAGATGTAGTTCCAGAAAAATAGCTATAAAGATACCATACTATAATAAAAAAAACAGAAATGGTCATAGGAAAAAAAGGATTTTTTAAGATTTTCATGTTGTTAGTACTAAAAAATTCTTTAAAATAATTACTAATACCAGTCTTTTCAATTTTTTTCCTATAGTTTTGAAGGAAATGCATGAAAATCATTAGCATTAAAGCTGTAAATAATAGATGTTTAACAGGAATGGCTTTAATTGAACTTCCTGGTAACCAAAATGTAAAAATGTATAAATAAAAGATGTAGGGAAGGGTTTTACGCATTAGATCTCTCCTTAAATTGAATATCAAAATATTTTATCACAGAGTAGTAATGATAACAACATTAATGAGAAATAATTTAGGTGCCTACCACTCGAAGGTGATAGTATTTAAGAAAGTATACTAAGTTTATCAAATAGGAAAATCGATAGCGGGCATCAAATGTGTTATTAGAGTAACTACTACCTACGGAAGACAGCAAGGAAAAATATTATACAACCAAAAACACAACCAAACTTTCTGGTTGTGTTTTTTTGTGTTCAAATATATACTAGGAGATACAGTTTTAATGAACTGTTTTTTTGTATCTTGGTGAATAGATTCAGCTGTTTTCTGAAATCAAGTTGATTGTATTCGTTTTATTAAATAATAATATAACAGAATCGTGTTCTGTTATATTAGCGGGGAGGTGGGGATTCATGTATCAATTAAAGGAAGTAACGCAAGTGTATCAAAAAACAACGGCGCTAGAAGGGCTCTCTTTTTCAGTTGAACCTGGCGCCTTTGTAGGAATTGTTGGAAAAAGCGGTTCGGGGAAATCGACTTTGTTACGGTTATTGAATTTAATGGAAAAGCCGACACAAGGACAAATTTACTTTGATCAAACAGAGGTAACGACGCTTTCGAAAAAGGCACGGCAAACCTACCAAAAGAAAATTGGCATGGTTTTTCAACAGTATCACTTGTTGTCCAATCAAACGGTGCTTGAAAATGTCTTGTTGCCGCTAAAATTAATTGGCAAAAAAGAGACGGATTATGCGTTGTCGTTATTGGATTTTGTCGGTCTATCTAAGAAGACGCAATTGTATCCTAGTCAATTATCAGGTGGAGAAAAACAACGGGTGGCCTTGGCGCGCGCATTGGTCCGAAAACCGGATTTGTTGCTATGCGATGAGGTGACGAGCGCCTTGGATGAGGAGTACGCTGAAGAGGTCTTAATATTATTACAAAAAATCCATCGTGAGTTTCCGGTGACCATTTTTTTTGTGAGTCACGATTTGGAGGCGGTCAAAAAAGTTTGCCATCGCGTTTTCGTAATGGAGCAAGGGCGTTTGGTCGGTAGGCTGGAAAATCAACCCGCGCAACTGACGAAAGGGCAGGAATCTTATTTTGAGAAAGTTCAAAGGAGGTTTGGCGGATGACCTTGCAAGAACAACTGGTTTATTATTGGCCGGAATTGATGGTTTCTTTGCAACAAACAGGGATTATGATGGGGATTTCTTTAGCGGTTTCCTTGGTTTTGGGCTTGCCCTTAGGTGTGGGGTTATTCTTGTCTCATCCCAAGGTTCAGGGGAGGCGTCCGATTCGTTACTGGGTATTAAATGCGGTGATTAGTGTCGTTCGCTCGTTTCCTTTTTTGCTGTTTGTCGTGATTTTAATTCCCGTCGTTCGCTGGCTGATTGGTCGTGCGTTTGGTCCTATCCCGGCCTCGGTGCCCTTAAGCATTGTGGCGGTGGCGATTTATGCCCGTCTCGTCGAACAAGTGTTATTAGATGTCCCTCAAGACATTCGGTTCTTGGCGGATTCACTAGGCGCAACGACTATGCAGTATATTTGGCATTTTTTATTTGTCGAAGGCCGTAGCGGTTTGGTTTTGGCCTTTACAACCACGATCGTTAGTATGACTTCATATTCGACGGTAATGGGGATTGTTGGCGGTGGTGGAATTGGTGATTTCGCGATTCGCTATGGGTATCAAAGTTATCAATATGGCATTATGTATGTGGCAATTTTGCTGATGGTTGGGTTTGTTTTTCTGATTCAAATGCTTGGCAATCAATTGGCACATCAATTAGATAAAAGAAAGTAGGAAGAAAAAATGAAAAAAATCGTTGTTGGTTTTATTTTATTAAGTTCGATTGTGGCTTTGGCTGCTTGTGGGAATAAAGGAGAAGAGACGAGTAACGACAAAGTGATTACGGTTGCAGCTCAAGCGCCTCCGATGACAGATGTTGTTAAAAAAGCGGCGGAAGTAGCGAAAAAAGAAGGTTGGGAGATTCGTTTAGTCCAAGTGAATGATAATGTGGCTTATAACGATATGGTTGCAAGTAAAGAGGCGGATGCGAGTTTTGCGCAACACACGCCATTCATGATGAAGTACAATGCTGAAAAAGAGGCGAGCCTAGTTGCCATTCAACCGATTTATGATGCAAAAGTGGGCTTTTATTCGAAAGATTATCAAACGGTGGCGGATATTCCTGCCAAAAGTAAAGTAGCGATTCCAAATGATGCTTCAAATGAAGGACGAGCACTTGCGATTTTAGCCGATGAAGGTCTCATTACCTTAAAAGAAGGCGTGGGTACCAATGCGACAACCAAAGATGTGATTGAAAACCCGAAAGCATTCGAGTGGTTAGCGGTTGACTTATTGAATTTGGCGGAAGCGTATAGTGAACCTGGCGTGGCTTTGGTTTATAACTATCCAACCTATATTTCGAAAATTGGCTTGAAACCTTCCGATGCCTTATTTTTAGAGGCGAACGTGGATGAACGGTTTTCGATTCAGTTGGTTGCAAGAGAAGACAATGAAAATAGTGAGAAAATCAAAGCGTTGAAAAAAGCGATGACGAGTGAGGAAGTTCGCACCTTTTTAATTGAGGAACATGGAGAAACTTTATTGCCATCATTTTAAGAAATAGAAGTCAAAAGACCGGATTATCGGTCTTTTTTCTATTTATGAAAAAGTTAAGTCCCGTTTTATTTTGCGAAAATGTTTGATTTTTGTGGTATACTTTTTAGTAAATCATTTGATAGAAAGTAGCGATGAGACGTATGCTAACCTGGTTTATTTTACTGCTTTATTTTACAAAGAAAATCTTACCGCGACGTCGCAAGATTTATTTTTTCCTTTTTCCTTATTTGGCCATTGTCATGGGTACGTTTAGTTTGATTTTATTACGGGAATTCAATGACGAAGCGCTAAGTCCACTCGTTTATCTCTTCCCAACAGCTGGTCGCAATTTATTGAACCATTTACTGATGCTCTTTGTCGGGGTCTTAATTTCTTTTGTTTTACAAGGAGTCCTTCAGTTAGAGAAAAAGGGAAGGCTCATTCGACGAGAAGGATTAACCAAGAAACAAATTTCTTGGATGACTTTTTCCGGCGTGCTTGTCTTTTTAGGCAGTCTGCTTGTTTCGAGTAGTTTGTGGGCGGTGCGTTCCTTTGGGAATCTAACCTTTGATCAAATGGTCTATACCTTGAGTCAACCTTTGGGGGATTCGGACCCCGGGCAAGTGATGAATTTCTTGGTTCACCCTTTTTTAAATGCGATGGGATTGACCTTGTTTATTTTAAATTTCTTTCTCTTGTTTGGGCTGTATCACTTTTCGTTGAAAAAGCAAAAAAAATCGTTATTGGTTCCGGTCGTATTCGGTTCGAGTCTGCTCTTATTAATTGGAAGCGCCTCAATCAGTATTCTTGAAATTGGGTACGCGGATATCAAAGCTTATTATTTTGAAGAGACGGAACTTTATGAACGATACTACGTCGATCCGCGACAGGTATCACTGACTTTTCCTGAGAAAAAACGGAATTTGATCTATCTTTATTTGGAATCAATGGAAAGTAGCTATGCTTCCAAAGAAGTTGGTGGGATTAAAGAACAGAACTTAATTCCAAACTTAACAGATTTGGCTTTTGATGAAGGCATCCAATTTTCACATCAAGAGGGCTTCGGTGGTTTTTATCAAGTTCCTGGGGCGAATCAAACGGCCAGTGCCATGGTCGCTCAAACTTCAGGTCTACCACTGAGAGCTTCTGGTGGCAATTTAGATGCGAATTTCTACGGGCAAGACGGGTCGGAGTTTTTCCCAGGCGCCTATTCATTAGGTGAAGTCTTAGAAACAGCAGGTTATAACCAAATGCTCTTTATTGGATCGAGTCAGTACTTTGCCGGACGTGGCAAATACTTTAGTCAACATGGAAATTATGAGATTCGAGACGTATACTGGGCGCGGGACCAAGGACTGATTCCTGAAGATTACTGGGAATGGTGGGGCTATGAAGACCGGAAATTGTTTGAATTTGCGAAAGCGTCTTTGACGGAGCTGGCAAGTAAAGGGGAACCCTTTAATTTTACGATGCTAACGACAGATACGCATTTTGAAGATGGCTATCTGACAGAAGAAACACCCGATCGGTTTGGCGACCAATATAGTAATGTGATTTATGACAATGATCGACAAGTGAAGGCCTTTTTAGACTGGATCAAGCAACAACCTTTTTATGAGGAAACGACCGTGGTTCTCGTTGGGGATCATTTGACGATGGATCGTGATTTTTTTGAAACAGATGATCCGGAGTATCAAAGAACCGTTTACAATGTCTTTTTAAATACAGAAATGACGCCCAAAAGCAGATATAATCGCCAAGCAACGGCCTTGGATCTATTTCCAACGACATTGGCGGCTCTAGGCGTAACCATTCAAGGGGAGCGTTTGGCGTTGGGAACGAATTTGTTTTCTAAGGCAGAAACCTTGGCAGAACGTCTAGGGGTTTCCAATTTTTACACGGAGTTAACGAAACGTTCAGATTTCTATGCGGAACACTTGATGCAAGGGACCGATGAAGAGGTGCTGAAAAAGCGTGAAGCGCAAGAGCAACAAGAGTCGCAAGAGAATTGAGGTTTGTCAAACACTGGATTTTCTGCTAAAATGAAGCGAATGATTTTTTTACATGAAGGGGATAGCAAATATGATAACAGCAGTCGATTTAAGAGCTGGAATGACTTTTATTCAAGATGGAAAATTAATTAAAGTATTGGATGCAAGCCACCACAAACCAGGTAAAGGAAACACAGTCATGCGTATGAAACTCCGTGATGTACGTACGGGTGCTACGTATGATACGACTTTCCGTCCGGATGAGAAGTTTGAAAAAGCACATATTGACACCAAAACCGTACAATACTTGTACACGATGGACGATACTGGCTTCTTCATGGACTTAGAAACCTACGACCAATATGAAATTCCTGTGGCAAACATTGAAGAGGAAATGAAATACATTTTAGAAAACATGGAAGTGAAAATCCAATTCTACGGATCAGAAGTCATTGGAATTCAACTACCGACAACGGTTGTATTAAAAGTAGCAGAAACACAACCATCAATCAAAGGTGCGACAGTTACGGGTTCAGGAAAACCAGCAACGATGGAAACCGGCTTGGTTGTAAACGTCCCTGATTTTATTGAAGCAGGGGAATTATTAGAAATCAACACGTCTGAAGGAACTTACGTGAAGCGTGCTGGAAAATAAGTAAAAAAAGAAGACCTCGCAGTCTTCTTTTTTTTACTTGTTTTTCAAGTCAGCAGGAGGACTTTTGGTCAGCCATTTTTTGTAAGTCCGATCAATTAAAATGGCGCCAAGGGGGGCAGTCAAAATAATAGAAACAACAGCCACCGTCAAGATGATTTCACCACTAGCCAGTCCCATCGCAAGTGGCAAGCCACCAATGGCCGCTTGGACGGTGGCTTTTGGCGTGTAAGCAAAAGCGGTAAAGAGTCGCTCCTTCTGAGTTAAATTGGTTCGTAGTAAGCTAAAGAAAACACCAGCCATTCGAAAGAGGAGGACGGCCAAAATGAGAACCACTACAATCAAACCTGCTTGAAAGGCATAACGGATATCGACCATGGCACCGACTAAAACGAAAAGTAAAATTTCCGCTCCGACCCAAAGCTTGGAAAATTTGCTTGAAATGCGTTTGGAAACAAGCGGCGTTTTTTGTTGGATGGTTGCTCCGAGAGCCATCACGGCCAGTAAACCAGAAAAAGGCACGTTTGTAGTGAGTCCTTGCTCGAGTGTGACCAGTAAAAAAGCCAGTGACAAAATCACAAGGACTTTGGCCGTATCTTTTAAATGAAAGGCCGTGAAGAACCGAGTGAGGGCGCTTCCGACTAAGACGCCTCCTAAGATGCCAAAAAGAATCGCCAAGGGGATCGATAAGAGTTGCGTGGCAGAAAAACTTCCTCCTTGGGCCACCGTTGTAAAGGAAGTAAACAAGACAATCACGAAGACGTCATCAACGGAAGCGCCAGCCATGACCATTTGCGGAATACTTTTTTGTGTGCCGTAACCTGTTTCAATGAGTTTGAGCATGCGTGGAACAATGACGGCCGGTGAGACCGCTGCAATCACGGTCCCTAAAATGGCGGCATCTAAGAGACTGAGATCTAAAAACTTAGGCGCCAGCAAGACCATTCCGATGATTTCAAAACAAGCCGGCACAAAGCACATCAGCATTGCGGGACGTCCGACTTTTTTTAAATCCTGCACGTCTAGATTTAAACCCGCACGCGCCAAAATAATAATTAAGGCAATTTGTCTTAAGTCGGTCGATAAGGTGAGGATGGTCGGATCGAGTAAGTCAAAGACGTAGGGACCAAGTAAGATTCCGGTGAGCAACATACCGAGTAACGGTGGGAGTCGAAGGAGCGTGAACACTTTTCCTAAGCTCATTCCAATTAAAAAAATGAGTGCGAGAGAGAATAACATGGGGAACCTCCAGTTTTTTATTTTTGTGTTTCCTCATTCAAATACGCTTCTTTTTGTTTTCTGGTCAATTTTTTAAAGGCGGCTTCGGCTTTCATGGCTGCGCTACGTGAATCAAAAATTTCTTGATGAATCAAAGTGACGGGACGCCGCTTGGCTAAACGGGTATATTTGGCGCCGATGCCGTCGTTATGTTCTTTGAGCCGCCGTGTCGGGTCGGTTGTGTATCCTGCATAAAAGGACTGGTCCCGACATTGTAAGACGTAAAAGTAATGGGCTTTATTTTCCATAATATTTCTCTTTGACAATCGGGGTGTATTCGCCATTTTGATCGTAGGTAAAAATCGGTGGTAAGACTTTAAAACCGGAAGTCTTGCCATCTTTAATTCCTTCAATCAGTAAGATATTGGCATCCTTGCCTTCTTTTGGATAGACGAATTGAACTCTTTTTGGCGCAATTCGATGGGCTTGCATTTTGGCTAAAATGTCTAAAAAACGATCCGGACGATGAACCATGGCCAAGCGCCCGTTCATTTTCAACAAGCGGCTAGACGTGGCCAAGACTTCGTCAAGATTGGTATGAATTTCATGTCGGGCGATGGCCAGGTGTGGATTTGGATTTTTTCGACCTTGTGGTTCATTTTCAAAATAAGGCGGATTGCACAAGAGTAAGTCAACGGAATCACTTGGGATTTTTTCGAGACTATTTTTTAAGTCCATTTGGTAGACGGTCATCTGCGCTTCTAATTGGTTTAAGGCGATGCTTCTGCGCGCCATGTCTGCCAATTTTTCTTGCAGCTCGACTTGGTAAATATGGGCTTGTGTTTTCCGACTGACAAAAAGACCGACGGCCCCATTGCCGGAACAAAGGTCCACGATGGTGCCTTTTTTAGGAATGTTGGGAAAATCAGCCAATAAGACGGCATCTAGTGAAAAAGAAAAGACTTCGGAACTTTGAATGATTTGAATATTTTCGGCGTAGAGTTGGTCGATACGCTCGTGTTCATTTAATTGCACGGATAAAAACTCCTTTAAATTCAGTTTGACTGCTTCTTATTCTACCAAATTTTTACAAAAAGTCTGCATGGTAGGGGGAAGAATTTTGCAATTTTCTCGAACTTTTTACCAGAATGCAAATCTTCGATGAGAAATCGTGGAAAAAGCTTGTTAAAAGGGCGATTTTTTTGCATACTTAAAGAAGATTCATGAGAAGGAAAGAAAGGGAGAAGCGAATGTTTTTTACTTTTATGCGCGGGGTTGTTCGAGTGGTTCTTTGGCTCGTGAATGGCTCCTTTGAAATTCAAAATAAAGAGGCCTTGCCCAAAGAGGAGAATTACATCTTAGTTGCTCCGCATCGTACGTGGTGGGACCCTCTTTATATGGCCGTGGCTGCACGTCCGAAAAAATTTGCTTTCATGGCAAAGGAAGAATTATTTAAAAATGCTTTTTTACGTTTTATCTTAAAAAATGCCAATGCTTTTTCTGTGAATCGGCAAAAACCAGGGCCAAGTGCGATTAAGACGCCAGTGAAGCTTTTAAAAGAATCCGATCTAAGCTTGATTATGTTCCCAAGTGGTACCCGTCACTCAAAAGCGTTAAAAGGTGGCATGGCCATGATTGCGAAAATGGCGAAAGTTCGAGTGGTTCCTTGTGTTTATCAAGGTCCCCTTACCTTAAAAGATTTGTTTAAACGCAAAAAAGTGGTGATTCGCTTTGGCGAGCCAATTGATTTATCGGATATCAAAAAATTAAATGCAGAAGGCTTAGAGGAAGTGGAAAAACGGGTGCAAGGAGCCTTTGATGGCTTGGATCATGCGGTGAACCCAGATTTCCGTTATGAAGTCGAGTAGGAGTAAGCAAAGGTTTTTCTTTTTCGAAAGAATTCCTTTGCTTTTTTCTTTTTCAATAAACAAACGCTTTTTTTTAACCGAGATATTTTCCCCACCTTCCCCTTAGTGGTATAATGGGGGGAAGAAGATTTTTCAGGAGGGGTAACATGCGTTTTTTACATACGGCCGATTGGCATATTGGGAAAAAGCTGCACGGCTACGATTTGCTGCGTCAGCAAGAAGCGGCGCTGGCGGCGATTGTCGCGTTAGCAAAAAAAGAATCCGTGGATGCAATCGTGATTGCGGGTGATTTGTATGATCGTTCTGTGCCGGGGGTTGAGTCGGTGGCTTTATTAAATCAACAATTTATCCAGATGAATCGAATCGAAAAGCTACCTTTACTCGTGATTTCTGGTAACCATGATTCCAGTACCCGACTAGCAACGGGGAATCCTTGGTATCAAGCGACTGATTTTTACTTACATACGACCTTGGCGCAAGCTTTTACGCCAGTGACATTTGACGATACGCAATTTTTCTTATTGCCTTATTTTGAACCGATTGAAGCGCGACTGTACTTTGAAGATGATTCCTTACGAAGCATTGGTGCGAGTGTACAACGCGTGGTCGAGGCCATGCAAGAACATTTTGATCCAACGAAGAAGCAAGTATTGGTGTCCCATTTTTTTGTTGCAGGAAGTCTACGAACCGATTCTGAGACACCGCTAGAAGTCGGTGGGTTAGATGCGATTCCGCCAGCAACCTTCGAGGCTTTTGATTATGTTGCCTTAGGGCATTTGCATTCAAAAAATGCTATTGGTTCAGGTAAGGTGCGCTATAGCGGTTCCTTGTTAAAATATTCCTTATCGGAAGTCAATGACGAAAAAGGGGTCTTTCTTATCGATACGGCAGACATGGAACCGGTCTTTCATCCACTGGCTCCTCTACAAGAAATGCGTACGCTTGAAGCTTCTTTTGCGGAATTAATTGATCCTGCGCGCTATCAAACCCTTGATCGTGACGCTTTTTGGCAGTTTTCCATTACCGATCGTGGCGTGATTCCGAATATGATGCAACAGCTGCGGGAAATCTATCCCTATGTCTTAACAGTTGAACGCGCGCATGGGCATCAAGTGGTGACCAAACCTTTGACCCAACGAACAAAGCAACAATCACCCCAGGAATTAACCAAAAATTTCTTTACGGAAATGACGGGTGAAGCTTTATCAGAAAAACAGCTGGCTTGGCTAGCAAGGGGCTTGCAAGAAGCCAATGAAACAGAAAAGAGGGATTCAGCTTGCAACCACGTCAATTAGTTTTACGAAATTTTGGACCGTTTATTGATGAGACCATTGATTTTAGTGATTTTGAAGCAAGTGGGCTCTTTTTAATTAGTGGCAAAACCGGGGCAGGGAAGACGACGATTTTTGATAGTATGACCTATGCCTTGTTTGGTGAAACAACGGGACAGCAACGAAAAGGCAGTGAAATGCGTTCGTTGTTTGCTTCACCTGATGACATGACGACTGTCCGTTTTACCTTTGAACATCAACATTTTATTTATCAAATCGAACGTTCACCGGAACAAGTCTTACGCAAAAAACGAGGCGACGGCACGACGACGCACGGTACGAAAGTTTCGTTGACGATTTTTGATGCAGCGATGAAAGAGCAAAAGCAAATCACCAAGGTCGGTGAAGTGGATACCTTTATCAAGGATTTGCTGCAATTGGATGCGAAACAGTTTTTCCAAATCATCCTTTTACCTCAAGGCGAATTTCGTAACTTCCTGATCGCTTCGAGTAGCGAAAAAGAAAAATTATTACGCAATGTCTTTGGGACGGTCTTATACCAACGCATGACTGAATGGTTGCATGAGTCGCAACGCGAGCAAAAGCGAGAATTGGACAAGCAAAGCGAGCAAATTCAGACGCTGGGGGAACAATATCAATGGTTTGCTGAAGCGGTGAGCTGTCCAACCTTACCGGAACAATTTACCGTTTGGGCGCAAGACGGTGCCTTACTGGCTGCAGAGATAGGGGAACAAGAACAATCTTTAGACCGCTTAAAAAAAGAAGTCGCAGAAAAAGAACAAGCTTTTTATCAAGGCCAAAGCATCAACGAGCAAAAAGTCGCTTACCAAAAACGATTGGTCGCGTTTGAACAGTTGGAGCAAGAAGCAACGACGATTCAAGTGGCTAAAAAAAGCGTCTCTTTTTTACAAAGATTAGAAAAAGACCAACCCTACCTGGAACAAATCGCAAGAAATCGCCAGTTACAAGTGGCAAAAGAAGCGGATCTTCAAGCGCTATTAGAGGAACAAGCCGTTTTGAAAAAGACCCAAGCGCAATGGGAAAGTCACATTCCCTTGTTTGCTGAAAAACAACAAGTCTTAAAAGAAAAACGCGAAGAACAAGCGATACTTCAAGGCTTGTTGCCGATTGCAAACGAGTGGGCCCAGAGCCAAATCGAAAACGAGCAGGTAAGGCAAAAAATTGCTCGAAAGGCGGAAGAAATCAATGAAATTGCGCAACAATTGGCACAACTTTCAGTAGATTTAGAAGTTTCAGTGTCTGCTTTGCCAGATCAAACAAGACTGGCACAAACGGAAATCAATTTAGCTAAAGCACAAGAACAAGTGACCCGTTGGGAAGAAAACGAAGGACAGCGTCGGCAATTGTTGGCAGCGTGGGAGCAAAAGTCGGCCAAGGTGCAAGACAAACAAACGCAGCTCTTACTAGAAGAACAAGACTTACTTGAAAAAGAGTCGGACTTTAAGCGATGTCAAAGTGACTATGCGAAAAAACAAATTGCGCATTGGCAGGCAAAATTGTTACCAGGTGAACCTTGTTTCATCTGTGGGTCAACAGAACATCCACTGGTCACAGAAGGTGGACTGCATGAAATACCGGCCGATTGGATCAATGAAGAAGCCGTTGCGTTGGCCGAACAGACTTGGGAAAAAGCGCGCGCACGTTGCTTAGCGAGCCAACAACAAATCGAACAGTGGTCGTTTGAAGCAGAGCATTTAAATCAGCAAGTGGCACAACGCACTGCTGAGGGACAAGCGCAATTGGCTCAATTGCAAAAGAGTTTGGATTTATCGACCAGCCTCACCCCCCGTGAAGCTTATCAACAAGCTTGGACGCAATTTTCGACTGAAAAAGAGCAGCAGCAAGCACTTACTGAAAAAATCGAGCAACAACGGCTGGCTTACGAACAACAGTGCCAAGTCAAAGAACAGCTCATCAAAGAACAAGAAGCGCAAGAAAAAGTACAAGTGCAACAACAAGGCGCTTTGGCTAGCTTAGCCAAGCAGCTGGATGGCTTTACCTTTGAAACATTGACGACAAAACAAGAGGCTACAAATCAAGTGATTGAGGAGTTAGCAGCCGCTATTGAGACGCATGAAGCAACCGGGCAAAGCCTCTTGCAAGAAGGTTTGATTTTAACCGAACGACAAACCGTCTGGGCAAGTGAGTTGGCCCAATTGCAAGCACAAAACGCGTTGCAAGAGGAACAGTTAGCCCAACGTTTGGCTCAATACGAGGAAGAACTAACGGAAGAACAACTCCGGGCGCAAGTTCCCTCACTAGCTACTTTACCGACACTTCTTGAAAAAATTGCTGCCTATGAAGAAGAATGGACGATTTTACAACGCCGGTTGGCTGAAGACGAGGCGTTAAAAACGATCCCTTGGCCAGATTTGGCGCAATTGGAACAAGACTTTCTTGTCGGCAAAGCCCAAATGGAAGAACAAAAAGAAAACATTCTGGCACAAAAACATCAACAAACGAGGAATGCCGCTTTAATTGAACAGTTGCAAGCACTCTGGCGAAAAAATCAAACCGCCTTAGACGATCTCGGAGAGTTGCAACACTTGTCTGCCACTTTACGTGGGGACAATTCAGAAAAATTAAGTTTGGAACGGTATTTATTGCAATCCTTTTTACAAGAAGTCTTGATAGTAGCCAATCAGCGGCTAGTCAAGCTCACTCGTGGCCGTTACCAATTTCTCATCGCGGAAGAAAAAGGCAGTTACCGCAACTCGACCGGTCTTGAAATCAATATTTACGATGACAATGCGGGAACGACCAGACGTTCACAGACCTTGTCGGGAGGTGAGAGCTTTATTGCCGCCTTGGCTTTGGCCTTATCTTTAGCCGACGTGATTCAACAACAAGCTGGAGGGATTGCGATTGAGGCCTTGTTTATTGATGAAGGGTTTGGCTCGTTAGATGAGGAGTCTTTAGAAATGGCTTTAGAAGCGCTCGAAATGGTTGAACAAGAAGGACGCTTGATTGGCATTATTAGTCATGTGCGTGAATTAAAAGAACGTGTGTATCAGCAACTGCTTGTTGAAACCAATGGTGCCGGTCAAAGTCGAACGAGAACAATCAGTGGATAGGAGGAGTGATAAGGATGAAGTGGAGTATACCCGAACGAATCATTGAACGAGGACGAGATTACTTAAAAGAAAATCGCGTCTTATCGGCAGTTCCCGATGCAGAAAATCAAGTCTGGCGCGCAGAAGTGCTCGGCAGTGAGTTGTATCGCATTGATCTGGATGCCACGGCGAAAGAAGAAGATTATTGCCAGTGTCCTTATTGGGAAGAACATCATTTTTGTAAACACACGGTGGCCGTTGAATTGTACTTACGACAAAAAGGGTTGACGCGACAAATTCAAGGAGGGCAAGCCAAAAATCCAGCGACCTTTTCCCCTTCGGAAATGTTTACCAAAGGATTTTATCGCTTGCAGGAGGAACAACAGGCCTTGGCTCAAGTGGTTCCTTTAGAAATTCAATGCCAAGTCGATCAAATTGCAACGAATCCTTATCGAAAAGAATTCGCTATTTTAGGGGTTAGTTTGAAATTAGGTGAAAAAACGGGTCGGAAATACGTGATTCGTAATATTTATAAATTTTTACAAGTGTATCATGAAGCAAAAATCTATAATGGCATTAAACAGGGCAGTTATTATTTGCATCCGCAGGCTTTTACAGCGGCAGAAAATGACCTCTTGGCTCGTCTTGTGCAAATCGCTCAAACCCAACAACTATTGGGGCAAATAGGCGTACAAGTCAACGGGCAGCTTGATAAAAAGTATCTTTTGTTGCCTGTACATGAGGGGAAAGAACTACTCGAAAAAATGCAAGAAGTTGATTTTCTTTTTCAAGCGGACGAGCGACGCAAAAAAGCGCTGGTTTTTACAGAAGAAGCCATTCCCTTGTCGTTTTCTTTAAAAGCAGTCGATGAAGGCTTCGAATTGGTTCAAGACAGTCGCTTTGATCAGTTGTATCAAGCCTATCAGTGGGGCATGCTAGGTGAGAAAGTCTATTCGTTAAGTACGGAAGCCTTGGAAGTCTATTTAACGACGATGCAACTAATGAAACGGTTGGAAGGTCCGAAGATTTCTTACACAAAACCAGAACTGTCCTTGCTCTTTCGTCAAGTGTTGCCCTTCTTACGTAAAATCGGTGAGGTGAAAATTGCCCCGGAAGTCTATGCGGCCATTAGTGAAGCGCCTTTAGAAATGATTTTTTATTTCCGTCGTAAACAAGGGATGATTGATGTGCGTGTTGATTTTCGCTATGGTGAAATTGTCTATTCAACCCATGCCGATTATACCTATCTCCCGCTCGATGCTCCCGAGGTCTTACGCGACTATCAAGGAGAAAAAAGAGTGGCTCAATTGCTGGAACAGTTTGACTTTCAGCAAGGAAAACAAGGCGGATGGCAAAAACCGATTCCGAAAGGCACGCAATTGTATCAATTCTTTACCCATGAAGTACCGGTTTTTCGTCAATTAGGCAAGGTACATTTAGGGAAAAAATTACGTGAACTCTACCTTGATGGGAAAGACTTTGCGCCAGTAATTGCAGTCGACCAAGAAGATTCTTGGTTGAATGTTTCTTTTGATATTTCTGGTATTGACGAAGAAGAAGTGCAAGCCATCTTGCAAAGCCTTTTAAGACAAGAAGCCTTTTATACCTTACAAGATGGCAAAGTCTTATCGCTCACTGACGATCGATTTCAAGAAACGAGCCAGATGCTGCAACAACTTCGAGCCCAATTGCGTAGTGATTCTGCGACCTTTGAAGTCCCTTTATATCAGGGGTTACAGTTACAAGAGCAATTAGGCGAGCAAGCAAATCTTAGCCATCGCTTTGAAGATTTAACCCAGCATTTAATTCAACCCGAAAGTTTTGCTGCCGCGTTACCTCAAGGCATTCAAGCAGACTTGCGTGAATATCAAATTCAGGGTTTTCGTTGGTTAAAAATGTTAAGTCATTATCATTTTGGGGGCATTTTAGCCGATGAGATGGGTTTAGGAAAAACACTGCAGACGATTACGTTCTTACTGTCTGAAAAGGAAGAAAAGGGCAAAATCCAAACCTTAATTGTCACACCTGCCAGTCTGACCTACAACTGGCAACAAGAGTTTAAGCGGTTTGCGCCTGATTTAAAAAGCGTAGTTGTCCATGGAACCAAAGAAGAGCGCGAGCAATTACTAGCCACTGAGCAAGAAATCTTTATTACTTCGTATACGAGTTTGCGTCAAGACGTCTCCATTTATCAAGAACAAAAATTTGATTATTTAATTTTGGATGAGGCGCAAATGGTCAAAAACAGTTACACGAAAACAGCGCAAGCACTACAATCGTTAGTTATTCCAAGAAAGTTTGCCTTGAGTGGGACGCCCATTGAAAATAACTTAGAGGAACTATGGGGCTTGTTCCAACTGATTATGCCAGGTTTTTTCCCAAGTCGCCAAAAGTATCGTGAACTGACGACCGAAGAAATTGCTCGGATGATTCAACCCTTTGTTTTACGCCGAGATAAAACAAGCGTCTTGCAAGATTTACCGGAAAAAATTGAACGCAATTACTATAGCGGCCTAACGGAAGAACAAAAGAAGGTGTACTTGGCTTACTTGCAACAAATGCGGGCCGAAGTTTCAAGCATGGATAGCGCGACTTTCCGGAAGAGTCGGATTTCAATCTTGGCTGGCTTAACACGTTTACGTCAAATTTGTTGCGATCCCCACTTGTTTTTAGAAGATTACAAAGGGTCTTCTGGCAAGCTCGAACAAGCCAAAGATTTGATTGAAACGGCGATTAAAAACAAACGCCGAATCTTGTTGTTTTCACAATTTACCGGGATGTTAAGCATTTTAGAAGAAACATTGAATCAAATGGGCATTTCCACCTTCTATTTACGGGGGAGTACGCCACCGAAACATCGAGTAGAAATGGTGAATGCATTTAATGCCGGTGAGAAGGAAGTCTTTTTAATCTCATTAAAAGCAGGGGGAACGGGTCTGAATCTCACAGGAGCGGATACAGTCATCTTGTATGACTTGTGGTGGAATCCAGCTGTTGAAGAACAAGCAGCTGGTCGTGCGCATCGGATGGGGCAAAAGAAAGTGGTCGAAGTCTGGCGCATGATCGCCGAAGGAACGATTGAAGAACGAATGGAAGCTTTGCAACAAGAAAAACGCGAATTGTTCCAAAAAGTCATTCAAGGAAATGAGACCCAGCTCCAACAATTAACGGAAGACGATATTCGTTTGATTTTAAGTGTCGGCGAAGCGTCCAACGAGTGAGGCTCGTAAAGGCTCTCTTTTTGGTTGTTCGTCAAATCGTGTGGATGGACCCGAGATGAGTAAAAATAATCGTTGGAAACGGTAGAGGAATGATTTCTCTATCGTTTTTTGTAGGCTTGAAAAAAGAGAGAGAACCTGGCGCTCTTCTGCGAAAAATCGCCAGAAAGTAATATTTTCGTCTGTTAATCCAAGCATCTTTCTCGTATTATTGTCCATGAGGCTTCATTCCTGATTCGTGTTTGTTTTGGTTGCCTACAATTTATCCGTTTGAGGTTTTTTTGAGGTGCGAACGTCGGTCATTTTTTCATGTTTGGAAAAAGAAAAAAATACCAGTCAGCTGTTTCGTTGTCTTGGAAATCTGTTATACTAAATAAGAAGGTGAAAAAAAGGAAGGGGTTTTTTATTTGATGCAACGTTTTTTTAGCTATTATCGCCCTTATAAGGGCTTGTTTTTACTTGATTTTTGTTGTGCCATCTTAGCAGGAGTACTGGAGTTAGCTTTTCCAATCGCGGTCAATCAAGTCATCGACCAAATTATGCCACAAAATAACTTTCGCTATGTGTTGCTTGCGAGTTTTGGTTTGTTAATCTTCTATCTGATTAATACATTACTACAGTATATTGTTGTGTATTATGGTCACGTTTTAGGAGTCAATATCGAAACGGACATGCGTAATGATTTGTTTAATCACTTGCAACATCAATCATTTGAATACTACGATAACCAAAAGACTGGGAAATTGATTAGTCGCCTAACAACGGATTTGTTTGAGATTTCAGAAGTGGCTCATCATGGACCCGAAGATGTCTTTATTACGGTGATGACTTTAGTCGGGGCTTTTCTCTTAATGTTACGAATGCATGTGCAACTCGCACTGGCTACGTTTGCGCTCATTCCTTTGATTATGTTTGCCTTAGTTTTCTTTAACAAGAAGATGACGCATGTAAACACCGAGATTTACGATAACTTAGGTGAGTTTAATTCAGGAGTGGAAGCGGCAGTCAGCGGCATTCGGGTGACCCAATCTTTTGCCAACGAGGCATTTGAAAAGAAACGGTTCTTTGATTTAAGTGAATTGTATCGCCGTTCAAAAATTGTCTTTTATAAAGTCATGGCTTTTAGTTCTTCCTATAACTATTTTATGATACGCTTAATTAACTTGTTCGCACTGATCTTTGGGTCCTACTACACGATTAAGGGCGAACTGACTTATGGGCAATTTGTCGGATTCATTTTGTTGTCGAATGTCTTCGTACGTCCCATTGAAAAGGTGAATACGATGATTGAAAGCTATCCAAAAGGAATCGCCGGGTTTAAACGTTTAACCGAAGAGTTAGACAAAAAACCAACGATTGTCGATGCACCAGATGCACAAGTGGTGGAGCAATTAAAAGGAAAAATTGTCTACGAGAATGTTTCCTTCTCCTATGAAGACCATACGAAAGTTTTGGATCGTATTTCCCTGAATATTGAACCGGGAGAAACAGTCGCTTTCGTTGGACAAAGTGGTTCAGGAAAGACGACGCTTTGTAACTTATTGCCCCGCTTTTATGAAGCAACAGGCGGCACCATTTCGATTGATGGGATCAATGTCAAAGCAATGACCTTAGCTTCCTTGCGTCATCAAATTGGCACGGTGCAACAAGATGTCTTCTTATTCCCGGGCACGATGCGTGAGAACATCGCTTACGGGAAATTAGATGCGACGGAAGAAGAAATCATTCATGCGATGCAACTTGCGCACTTATCGGGAGTGGTCGCTCAAATGGAAGAGGGGCTAGACACGATTGTCGGCGAACGCGGCGTCAAATTATCCGGTGGGCAAAAGCAACGGGTCGCGATTGCACGCATGTTCTTAAAAAATCCTCCCATCTTGATTTTGGATGAGGCGACTTCTGCGCTAGACACCGAAACCGAAACCGTCATTCAAGAGTCATTGAATTCACTCGCGCAAGGGCGGACGACCCTCATTATTGCGCATCGCTTAGCAACCATTAAGCATGCGACACGAATTATTGTGATGAGTGATCAGGGAATCTTAGAAGAAGGGACCCATGAGGAACTAATGGCACAACACGGTCCCTATCGCAATCTTTATGAGGCCCAATTCCACGAAGAGACTGCGGAATAAATGAGAAAAAATGATTCATAAAAGTTTAAAAAAGTCAAAAAATAAGGTGCAGTTTCTGCAATAAAGACAAAAAGGGTCTAGTATTTATCAAAAGACTGCTGTATAATAAATAGAATAATGAAACATTGCTAGGTTGCTGTTCTTTTGTTTTTTGAATAAGAAAAGGAGTGATGCACGTTGTTGACACTATATACTTCCCCAAGCTGTACGTCATGCCGCAAAGCCCGTGCTTGGTTACAGGAGCACGAAATTCCTTTTGTTGAGCGAAATATTTTTTCGGAACCGTTAAATATTTCGGAGTTAAAATCGATTTTACAAATGACCGAAGATGGAACGGAAGAAATCATTTCTACTCGTTCAAAAGTCTTCCAAAAGTTGAATATGGACTTGGATGATTTGCCTTTACAAGAGTTATTACAACTCGTCCAAGAAAATCCTGGCTTGTTACGTCGTCCAATTATGGTCGATGAAAAACGACTACAAGTTGGCTTCAATGAAGATGAAATTCGTCGCTTTTTACCAAGAGATGTTCGTCAATTAGAGTTGCGTCAGGCCCAGTTGATGTCCGGACTATAAACAATATTTTTGAGAAGGTGTGACGTTCTAGTCTCGCCTTCTTTTCAATTTATCAAAAAAAAGAAAGAATCCTCAAAGGGAAAAAGTCGAATAACTGTTTTTCCTTTACTTTTAAAATTCTTTCGTTACAATAAAATAGAATGACAAATAAAGTGAGGTGTAGCTAAAAAATGGAAATGGAACATATTAATGAAAATACGATTCGAGTATTGATTAGAAGCGAAGACTTAGCTGCTCGCGGCTTCACTTTTATTGATTTGCTCGGTAACCAACAAGAAATTGAGAACTTCTTTTACAGTATTTTAGAAGAAGTGGATGTCAATGGTGATTTTAAGAGCAGTGAAGCAGTCACTTTCCAAGTGCTACCAAATGGTGATGGCTTAGAATTATTTATTAGCAAAAATATTTCAGCAGAGGAAATCGATGCCTACAACCTGTTTTCAGAGCAGTTTTCAGAAGAAGGCTTGCTTTCATTTTTAGAACAAGATGAAACCGAAGAAGAAGCAGAAATGTTGGACCAAATGATCGAAGCGGTCGATCAAAAAGGCTCCAATAAGAAGGCGAAAAAGCAAGCGCTCGATCAAAAGGCAAAATCGAAAGCGAAAAAAGAAGAAATTCGTCGCGCCTATGTTTTTGAATTAATGAATTTTGAAGCAGGTGTTTATTTAGCTGGCGCAGTGACGCTTGACGACGTTGAAACCAACCTGGTTACGATGGACAATCACTACTACTTAAGCGTTCATTTTTCTCCGGAAGCTTCTGAGTTAGAGATTAAAAACAAGGTGGCACACTTAGCTGAATTCGCTCGTTTGAGTGAAGGAACGGCAGATGTTTTGCTAGAACACGGCCAAGTGCTCATGGCACAAGATGCAATTGGGACAATCAGACAATACTTTTTAACCGATTAGTCCTGACCGCAATCGTTTTTTTCTGCGATTGCCTTTCAAAATGCACAGCGTAAAAGAATCAAAGCAAGAAAAGGTCGAACTGTGGCAGTAGCTGCAGTTCTTTTTTTTTGTGCAATTTAACAAAGTTCGACCTTCTGCTTTGCGGACAGAAATACGACGAAAGGCTCCGTCAAAATCAGCTAAGATAAGGATGATTCGTCCGCGAAGACCTTTTAAGTGAGGGAGGGAGTTTGCAGTGAAGTTTTATTTTACACAAGAAAACACGATTAAAATCTTAATCGCCGTTTTATTAAGTTCGATGTATTACTCTTTTTTTAATGATGAAAATGGCAGTTTGATGTTGATTACATTGACGAATGCGATTTTTGGCATTCAATCAAAAACGGTCGATTCTTGGATTTACATTCGCTATCGCTTGTTGGGGACCATCATCGGTTGTTTATCGGGTACGCTTTTTTTATACTTGGTGATCAAATTTCCTTTTTTTAGCGAGTGGAAAATTTATTTTTTACCTTTCTTCGTTTATTTTATTGTCGTTTTTTCTGGAGGTGAAAAATCACCGATTACAGTGCGTGGTGCGGTGATGAGTTTTATTACAATGGCCTTGGTTGTTGCACCGAATAATGATAAGGCCTACGTCTTTCACCGAATTCTTGCGACTTTAGTCGGTCTCGTTTTTTCCATTGCAGTCAATTGGATTATTGCGCCGAAAAAGGAACACTTGCTACGCGATTTTAAAAGAAGCATGAAACATCGTCGATCAAAAAAATAACCCCCATTTGGCTTGCTGTCCGCTTTTTTAGGGCATCAAGCCTTTTTTTTGAAGAGACATGTGTGTAACGTCACAAGTATTTGTCGGATGAAAAGACATGAAGCGAAGTTTTCTGTCACAGAAACCTCGCTAAAATAAGTTTTGTAATCGGCGTACTGATGGAGATTCCTTTCGTTTCGTCGGGTTACAAAATCAGATGAATCGAGGAAGCCGACGATAAACAAAACAAAAAATTTGTTTCATGTTTATTCTGTGTCTCGAAGAAAAAATAGACACAGCAGTCAAATCATTGATTCACATAAAAAAATGTTAGGAGGGAAGTACAATGTTAGGCGTCATTCTTTTATATGTCGGCATGGTTTTAATTAACAACGGGATTGCCACCATTTACAACATGAAAGATAAGTCTGCGGCAGTAATGAACTTATTTACCGGAAGCTTAAGTCTCATTTTAAACATCGTAGCTATTTCGTATGGCGTGATTGCTTCAAAACCCGCATCCTTTTTCTACGCAAGTGCGACGGGTTTATTATTCGCCTTTACTTATCTATTTGTTGGAATTAATAATCTCTTTGGACTCGATCAGCGCTTATATGGTTGGTACAGCTTATTTGTAGCAATCAATGCGATTCCAGCAGGGATTCTATGTTTTTACGGTTATGGCGGCAATTCTTGGTACGGTATCATCTGGTTTGCATGGGGTATTTTGTGGTTAACCGGTTTTATCGAAAACGTGTTGAAAAAAGATCTTGGGAAATCAGTTGGCTATTTATCGGTCATCGAAGGTATCGTGACCGCTTGGATTCCCGGGTTTTTAATGCTACTAAATATGTGGCCAAAATGATAGGAGGAAGAACATGCAACTGACAAAAAGAGAACAAGAAAAAATGATGATTTCTTTAGCGGCGATGGTCGCTCAAGGAAGACGTGATCGCAAGATTCGTTTAAATCATCCAGAAAGTGTCGCGTTAATTACAAACTTGGTTTTAGAAGGAGCACGTGAAGGAAAAACGGTCGCTGAGTTAATGAAAGAAGGTCGCAGTCTTTTAACAAAAGAAGATGTGATGGAAGGTGTCGCAGAAATGATTACGATGATTCAAGTCGAAGCGACTTTTCCTGATGGGACGAAGTTAGTGACCGTTCACGATCCGATTCAATAAAACAAGTAGATGAAAGGGGCAAGAAAATGATTCCAGGAGAATTTAAATTAGGTGAAGGAAAGATTACCTGTAATGAAGGCTATGAATCAATTGATGTTCGTGTAAAAAATGTAGGTGACCGTGCCGTTCAAGTCGGTTCACAATTTCATTTCTTTGAAGCGAATGAAGAAGGTCTGAAATTTGATCGGGCAAAAGCTTATGGAAAGCGCTTAGACATCGCATCCGGTACCGCGATTCGTTTTGAACCAGGTGAAGAAAAAACAGTCAAATTGATTGACTTTGGTGGCAAACGTCGCGTCTTTGGTTTTAATAACCGTGTGGAAGGTTATTTAGATAAAGCATCAATGAAGGAGGGCAACTAATGAGTTTTGAAATCGAGCGTAAACCTTACGCACAAATGTTTGGTCCGACAGTCGGTGATAGTGTTCGTTTAGGCGATACCGATTTATTTGCGGCAATTGAAAAAGACTTAACGGTGAAAGGTCAAGAATGTAAGTTTGGTGGCGGGAAAGTCCTTCGTGACGGAATGGGTGTCAGCGCGACAGAAACGCGTGAAGCCAATGAAACGGTTGTGGATACGATTATTACCAATGCGACAATCATTGACTATACCGGTATCTATAAAGCCGATATTGGGTTGCGTGATGGAAAAATCTATGCGATTGGGAAAGGTGGAAACCCCGATAACATGGATAACGTGGACTTTGTCGTTGGTGCAAGTACCGAGGCCATTTCAGCGGAAGGCTTAATTGTAACCGCTGGGGGCTTAGATACACACGTGCATTTTATTTCCCCAGGATTAGCAGAAGCGGCATTAGATAATGGGATTACGACTTTAATTGGTGGGGGAACGGGGCCAGCTGATGGCACCAACTCTGCAACTGCAACACCAGGTGCTTGGAATATGGCGAGCATGCTAAAAGCAACGGAAGCACTTCCAGTGAACGTGGGTCTTTTTGCAAAAGGTGTCGGTGCGACAGAAGAAGTAATCACTGAACAAGTGAAAGCCGGTGCCATGGGAATTAAAGTCCATGAAGACTGGGGCGCAACGCAGTCAGGGATTGATTACTCTTTACGAGTGGCAGACAAATATGACGTTCAAGTGGCTGTGCATACCGACTCGTTAAATGAGGGTGGTTTTGTTGACCATACTTTAGATGCTTTTGGCGGAAGAACCGTCCATACCTTCCATACTGAAGGAGCAGGTGGTGGACACGCGCCAGATATTATGGTTGTTGCTGGACACGATAACGTGCTGCCATCTTCCACGAACCCAACCAATCCCTTTACCCTAAATGAGATTGATGAATTATTCGACATGGTAATGGTTTGTCACAACTTGGATCCAAAAGTTCCGGAAGACGTTTCTTTTGCGGAATCGCGTGTTCGAAAACAAACGATTGCAGCCGAAGACGTCTTACATGATATGGGGGCGTTAAGTATCATGACTTCCGATGCGATGGCAATGGGACGTGTCGGGGAAGTCGCGATGCGTTGCTGGCAACTAGCAAATAAAATGAAACATCAACGTGGTTTGTTGGAACAAGACACAGAATTTAGCGACAACAACCGAATTAAACGTTACGTTGCAAAATATACCATTAACCCAGCAATTACGAACGGGATTTCAGAGTACGTTGGCTCAATTGAAACAGGAAAATATGCCGATTTAGTTCTTTGGGAACCAAAAATGTTTGGTACAAAACCAAAAATGGTGCTTAAAAGTGGTGTCATTGCTTACGGTGTGATGGGGGATGCAAGTTCCAGCTTGCCAACGCCACAACCTCGTCTCATGCGGATGTTATATGGTGCCATTGGGAAAACAGGACGTTCATCAAGTATGACGTTTGTTTCCAACTATGCATACGAAGATGGGATTCAAGAAAAATTAGGTTTAGAAAAAAATGTGTTACCGGTGAAAAATACCCGTAACATTTCAAAACGCGACATGCATTTAAACAACTACTCACCGAAAAACTTAACGGTCGATCCGCATACTTATGATGTAGAAATTGATGGCGAGTTAATCACCTGTGAGATGGCCGATGAAGTGGCTTTAGCACAACGCTACTACTTCTACTAAAAAAGGAATTGAATGAAATCAGATAAGCGAAGGTTCGCTTATCTGGTTTTCATGAAGAAAGAGAGGATGAAAACGATTGATTTTTACGAAAATTATAGGAAATATTGCTGATGTTTCTTTAGGTGATGACCGTGAAATGGAAACCATCTGGTTACCAAGCGAAGATTTAACCAAACGAATTTTACGAGTGACCACCGATATGGATGTCGATCACGGCATTCAATTAAGTGATCCAAGAGAAGAATTAACGGATGGCGCCATTTTATTCATGGATGAAACGATGATTATTTTCATTAAGGTATTACCTGAAGAGCTGATTGTCATTCAGCCAAAAGACATAGATGAAATGGGAGTAATTGCACATTTACTGGGGAACAGCCATAAGCCCATTGATGTGAAAGAAGGGACAATTTTATTACAATACGATCCCGTGATTATTCAAATGCTTGAAAAGCAAAACATTGATTTTTCGATTGAAGAAAAAGTGTTATCTCAAGCATTAAGGCATGCGAATTTTGCGCACTAATCAAGGAGTTCATCCATTGGTTCAACAATTAGAGGTCTTTCAAATTTGCGATTCAACTTTTCCGATTGGTACGTTTAATCATTCTTACGGAATGGAAAATTACTTAGTGAATGACACCATCACGGATGCCAAAAGTTTTGAATCGTGGTTGCAAGTCTTTTTAAAAACCCAGTTTACTTATGGCGAAGGATTCATTATTCAGCTGGTGTTTCAAGCAATGGAAGAACAAAAATTCGACGACATTTGGCAATACGATCAAATATTATATGCGGCGACTTTAGCGCGGGAGACACGAGAAGCAGGTCTTTTGATTGCCCAACAAATGTTGACTTTGGTTTTAGACTTGTCTGACAGTCCTTTGTTGCGAACCTATCAACAAGCCATTCAAGAAAAAAAGGCGGTTGGAAACCCTGCGGTGGTTTTTGCTTTGTTTCTGTTTGAAAAGGGCATCTCGGCCCAAGAAAGCATTTATTACTATGGCTATAGCATTGTTTCAACGATGGTTCAAAATGCGGTGCGAACGGTCCCATTAGGACAAAAATCAGGGCAATTAATTGTCAAAGCGTCCTTTCCTGTTTTACAAGAAGTTATTGAAACAATTGCGACACTCGATGCCTCTTACTTAGGGGCGAGTGTTCCAGGAATTGAAATCGCTCAAATGAATCATGAAACACAGACGTTTCGTCTATTTATGTCCTAAGCGTGCTTCGAAAAAGAAGGGACGACTTTGGAGAGCAAAGAAAATAAATCGTTAAAATCTTGAGGAGGAAACAAAATGAAACCAGTAGTGATTGGTGTCGGTGGACCGGTTGGTTCAGGAAAAACCTTATTAATTGAACGTTTAACACGTAAAATGGATGGTAAATATAGCTTTGGCGTGATTACGAACGATATTTATACGTTAGAAGATGCCAAATTCATGGCAGCAAATTCAGTATTAGAAGAAGGGCGCATTATTGGCGTGGAAACGGGAGGTTGTCCGCATACCGCGATTCGGGAAGATGCATCGATGAATTTTTCTGCGATTGATCGCTTAAAAGCGAGCTATCCCGACTTAGATATTATCTTTTTAGAAAGTGGTGGCGATAACTTAGCAGCTACTTTTAGTCCCGACCTAGTTGATTTTTCCATTTATATTATTGACGTCGCTCAAGGAGAAAAAATTCCCAGAAAAGCAGGTCAAGGAATGATCAAGTGTGATTTATTTATCATTAACAAAATTGATTTAGCGCCGTATGTGGGTGCAGATTTAGCAATTATGAAGCAAGACACTTTGAATTTCCGAAAAGAAGACTCCTTTATTTTCACCAATTTAAAAACAGATGAAGGCATTCAAGCAGTGGAAGACTGGATTGAATCCTATTGCTTGCTGAAAGGATTGGATGCCTAAAATGAAGAAAAAATATGATGGTGAATACGAGTTGGTGATGAGCAATCGAAACGGTCGAACCGTAAGTGAAGTCGTTTATGGGACGGGGCAATCAAAAATATCTTCACGCATCGATTTAAATGAGGAAGAGATTCCCTGTCATTTTTTAATCTCGATGGGAGGCGGGTTTGTGGAAGGCGAACACTACCATGGTCGCATTCATATGAAAGAAAACACGCGTGGTATCGTGAGTAGTCAAGCCCCTACCTATATTTACAAGTGTGACAATCAGCGGTTAACAACCCAAGTAACTGAAATAATCTTAGAAGAAGCAGCCATTTTAGAATGTTTACTTGATGAAGTCATCCCTTATAAGAATGCCAAATTCTCCCAAGAAACATGGATTGATATGAAGTCGAGTGCCACGCTTTTTTATAGCGATGGTTTGACCTCTGGTTGGTCACCAGATGAATTGCCCTTTCAATATGACTCGGTACGTATGGATACAAAAGTCCGTATTGACGGTCAACTCATCTATCTCGATCAATTGTACTTAGAACCGAAAGCACTCGAAATGAAACAGTTAGGGGTTTTAGAAGGGTATTCGAACTTTGCGAGTTTACTCGTTCTCGATCAATCGATTGATCAAGCGTTTATTGAAGAGTTACGTGAAGTGATTGAAAATCAACATCCTACGGTGACCTTTGGAATTTCTCGCTTAGCAGTCAACGGCTTTGTCCTGCGCGTGCTGGGGAATACCAGTCCAGAACTGCAACAGGTCATTCACGATTGTGTTGATTTCTCACGTGGAAAAATTATGCAGGCACCAAAATTAGCATTAAGAAAAAACTTGGCATAAGTCAAAAAAGGAAAGTGGGGATTTTGATGGGTGTTGGTGTATGGAAACGAAAGATAAAACCGTTACGTATGCTCGTTTTTCTGGTTTTATCGTTAGGAATTTTAACGGCATGTGCGAAAGAAAAAACAGGTAAGACAGTGGAAAAAGAGGCTGGAGGAAAAGAAACCGTTGTGGTCGCTTTAAGTGCAACGAGTGAACCGAAAACGGGATTGAATCCCATTATGGGTTGGGGCTATGGTACGTCCCCTCTTATTCAAAGTACCTTGATTGAAATGACACCTGAGATGACGTTTGAAAATGATTTGGCTGAAAAAATGGAAAAAAGTCCAGATGGCAAGCGTTGGACTTTCGATTTACGAGAAGATGCGAAATTTACCAATGGCAAGCCGGTGACTGCCGAAGATGTGGCTTTTACTTTTATGGAACTCAAGGCGACACCTAGCGCAGCGAATTTATCGAAAGTGGAAAAAGTGTATGCGGCAACGGACAAGCAAGTGGTTTTTGAATTAAGCGAAAATCAATCGACCTTGATGAATACCATCTCAACCGTGGGCATTGTTCCTAAAGCAGATTACGCTACCGATTATGGAGAGCATCCCATCGGATCGGGTCCTTGGAAATTTGTCCAATGGGATAAAGGGGAGCAGATCATTCTGGAAGCGAATGAAGATTATTATGGGAAGGTACCGAGTATTAAACGTGTCACCTTTGTGTTCATGGATGAAAATGCTGCGTATGCCGCAGCTCAAGCAGGTGAAGTCGATGCTGCAGTGACTTCTGCCGTTTACGCCAATCAAGAACCAATTGCGGGAATGCGTCTGGAAGAAGTCAAAACGATGGACAACCGTGGGGTGACACTGCCAATGTCTGAAAACACGGGAAAATTGAGTCAATCAGACGCACCGGTTGGAAACGCGGTAACTTCGAACTTGGCGATTCGTCAGGCCTTAGCTTATGGGGTGAATCGCGAGCAGTTAGCCGAAGAAGCGATGCACGGCTATGCGGATCCAGCCTATTCAGAAAATGATGGCTTGCCTTGGAATAATCCGGAGGTCAAAATTGAAGAAGATCAAGCTTGGGCTAAGGAACTCCTAGAACAAGATGGTTGGAAGAAAAATGCCAAAGATGGGATTTTAGAAAAAGATGGGTTACGAGCGGCGTTTGACTTATTATACTTAGCCGAAGATTCGGACCGTCAAACGGTAGCGATGGCCTTTGCCAATCAAGCGAAAGAACTAGGCATTGAGGTCAAGGTGATTGGTAAAAGTTGGGAAGAAATCTCACAAGAAATGTTTACCCAAGCCGTGTTAATGGGCTGGGGCGATAGCAATCCTTATACAAGTTATTTATTATTCGACAGCGCCAACAAATTAAAAGATGATTACTACAATCCAGAAGGGTTTTCAAATCCAGTCGTGGATCAACTCTTTGAAGAAGCGCTAAAAGCGAATACCGAAGAAGCCGCTTATCAAGGATTTAAGGACGCGCAATGGAACGGCGAGACCGGCACCTCGATGCGTGGTGACGTGCCATGGGTCTGGTTAATTAATGCCCGTCATTTATACTTTGTCAAGGATGGTTTGAACATTGGAAAACAAGCCCTCCATCCACATGGCACTTCCTGGCCCTTTGTACAAAACATTAAAGATTGGAGCTGGTCGTCATGAAATGAAAGATTCTACGAGGACTCTCCTTAGTTTTTGGTACGAGTGTGGTGGCCTTTTTACTCATCAACTTGTCACCGATTGATCCAATCAAACGCTATATTTTAATGAATGGCGCGGTGACACCAGAACAACAAGCGCAATTAGTCGAGTATTGGGGCTTGAATTTGCCCCCTGTCACTCGCTATTTTGAGTGGTTGACTCAAGCCTTACAAGGGAATTTAGGAGAGTCATTTTTATATCGTCAACCAGTCAGTCAAGTCTTGCTGGAGCGTTTTATGAATACTTTTGGTTTGATGATGACGGCTTGGCTCTTCTCCTTATTATTAGGTTATGTTCTTGGGTGTCTGATGGGAGTGAAAGAAGGGAGCCTCTTGGATCGATGCTTAAAGAAAACATGTTTAATCTTAAGTTCTGTTCCGACTTTTTGGCTTGGAATGCTATTTTTAAGTGTTTTTGCGGTCAAGCTTCAGTGGTTACCGATTGGTTTTAGTCGGCCAATTGGTGCGACGACGGTTGAAGTCTCCTTTTTGGCACGCGTGAAACATTTAATTTTGCCGGCAATTACACTTAGTTTGACCTCTTTTTCCGGGTTGGCTCTGCAAGTTCGTCAAAAAATGATTCAGGTCTTACGGAGTGATTACGTTTTATTCTCCCGTGCGCGTGGTTACAATGATTGGGAAATATTGAAAAGACACGGGTTGAAAGGAACCATTATTCCAGCGGTGACCATTCAATTTATGTCATTTGCAGAATTGTTTGGGGGTTCGATTTTGGCGGAGACCGTCTTTTCATACCCCGGCTTGGGTTCAGCGATTACAGCTGCCGGCTTAAATGGAGATGTCTCTTTATTACTGGGAATTACCGTTTTTAGTACGATTTTTGTCTTTTTTGGGAATTTGATGGCCGATTATGTTGTTTTAAAAGTCGATCGACGAATAGGGGAGGGAGTCACCAGTGGCACTTGATAAGATAAAAATGGAAGAAGAAAAGGAATCATTGGTCGCATTCAATGGTGAAATTCGCTTGTTTTTTTTGAAAAGTCACACCATAAAACCTCGAACACGTAAAATATTGTCCACAGCGATTCTTTTTCTTTTTCTACTTGCAGTGATGATTGGTGGTTTTCTTTGTTCAGAAAAGGCGTTAGTCGTTGATTTTTCACGTCGAGGATTGAGTCCTTCTTTTTCGTATCCTTTTGGCACCGATTGGCTGGGACGGAATATGCTTTTTCGAACATTAGCTGGCTTATCCAAATCATTAAGCTTAGGGATGATAACGGCTTTACTTAGCGCCGTTTTGGCAACCATTATTGGCGTAATCTCAGCGATTAGTCCTAGTATAATCGATGAGTTCATCAAATGGCTGATCGACTTGATGATGGGGATTCCCCATCTCGTCTTATTGATTTTGATTTCTTTCGCACTAGGCGGCGGAGTCAAAGGGCTGATGATTGGTGTGATTGTCACTCATTGGATGAGTCTTTCACGTCTAGTACGCAGTGAAGTACTTCAATTAAAGGGACTTCATTACATTCAAGCTTCGCGTCAATTTGGAAAAAGCGCGAGCTGGATGATGTTCAATCATCTCGTGCCTCATCTACTCTCAGTATTTTTCGTGGGGTTAACCTTATTGTTACCTCATGTGATTTTGCATGAATCAGCGATTTCTTTTCTAGGATTTGGCTTACCACCCGAAGAACCTGCAATTGGAATTATTTTATCGGAAAGTATGAAGTACGTTAGTTCGGGGATGTGGTGGTTAGCTGTTTTTCCAGGCGCGCTATTAGTAGTCGTTGTTTTTAGCTTTGACCAGATTGGCCAAAACTTAAAAACCTTATTTCAGTCATTTGAATCTTAAGAAGAAAGGAAACCACGGATGAAATTAAATCCAATATTAAATGTTTGGCATTTTTCTGCGAGTTTTGAAATGTTTCAAAATAGTCGCCAGCCGATTGAAAAAGAAGTCATCAAAGACTTAACTTTAAATGTTTATCAAGGAGAAATTGTGGCAGTTGTCGGTCAAAGTGGTTCTGGTAAAAGTATTTTAGCCCATGGGATTTTTGGCGTTCTTCCTGCGAATGCCAAAGTGAAAGGCAAGCTTTTTTACGAAGACGTGCCATTAAATGAACAAAACCAAAAAGCGCTGCGCGGCGAAGAAATGGTTTTAATCCCACAATCAATTGATTACTTAGACCCTTTATTAACCGTGAAAAAACAAGTTTTGGGACTGCATGAACAGGCGGCTGCTTATCAAAAAATGCAGCGATTGTTTAAGCAATTGGGCTTGCCGCAAGCAGTAGAAGAATGCTATCCCCATCAATTATCTGGCGGGATGATTCGGCGCGTCCTCTTTGCTACCGCGCTTTTAGGCGAACCCCATTTGATTGTCGCCGATGAACCGACTCCTGGAATGGAATTGAGCCAGGCGACCGCCGCCTTACAAATTTTACGAGAAGAAGCCGATCGAGGAGCCGGGGTTTTATTAATTACACACGATCTTGATTTGGCCTTAGAAGTTGCCAATCGGGTTGTCATTTTTTATGAGGGAGAGACAATCGAGAGTATGTCTGTCGAACACTTTCTAGCAGGACCAGAAAATTTCAAACACGATTATAGTCAAGCGCTGTGGCGTGCCATGCCGCAACACGATTTTATCAATTGGCAACAAGAAGCTTAAATAGCGAAAAGGGAAGGTGAAAAAAATGAGTCTATGTGTAGAAAATTTGTCTTTTCGCTATGATCGAAAAGGGGAATGGCTCTTAAAGGATGTCTCATTTTCAATGAGTAAAAAAGAACGTTTAGGGGTCATGGCACCGAGTGGATACGGGAAAAGTACCTTGGCCAAAATTTTAGCGGGGATCCACGTTCCTGCTAGCGGACAAGTCTACCTTTCTGAAGAGTCGCAAGAAGAAAAAAAGAAAACGCGTTTTAATCCGATTCAGCTGATCTACCAACACCCTGAACAGGCGGTAAACCCGCGCTGGACAATCAAAAAAATCTTAGATGAAACCAAACAAGGTCATCCACAAATTTTAGCCTCGCTTGGCATTCAGGAAGAATGGTTAAATCGTTACCCGCATGAATTATCGGGTGGCCAGTTGCAGCGTTGTTGTATTGCGCGTGCGTTAGCAGCAGAAACCCAATTTTTAATTGCCGACGAGATTAGCACCATGCTTGATACGGTCACGCAAGCACAATTGTGGCAATATTTATTGTCAGAAGTGGAAGCAAGAGGCATTGGATTGCTTGTCATTTCTCATAACCAGCAATTATTAAAAAGAGTCTGTACAAGACAAGTCGATTTACGAACAATGAATCAAGTAGAAACGCTTAGCTAAAAGAGAGGCTGTGACGATGGTCGCATGCTCTCTTTTTTTTGAGGTGTTTTTTTTCTTAGGTTTTGTCAGCGTCCCTTGCTTTCTGACAAAAAAATGCGCCTAAGAGGGAAAAGCTTTGTTTGATTACTTGTTGTTTCTAGTTGTATGATGTTAGAATTTTTAAGTAAGAACAAACGTAAAATAGGAGATGATGAAAGCACTTCTTAATCATTATCCCCTTTTTTTATCTGAAAATGAAAGATTCTCACAAGTTTTTTGGTTAATCCTGTCGCCTTTTTGCTCTCTTGTTCAAAAAGAAGGATAGAGCACGCGCTTCAAAATGTCGGTGATTCCGTCAGTACCGAGCCGGCATTCGCAAAAACACTTGCTCTTCGGATGGGAAAAAATGCGGACAGTACAAGGAAAGGTTATGAGAATAGGGTTTGCTTTCTTTTTGTTTTGAAAAAGTAAAGGATTTTCCGACGAGCTTAGCGACTAGATAGAGCGAATGAGGAACAAGATAATTCTATATACTAAGCTCAGTTAAAGAAAAACAGATGTAAATCATTTCACAAAACCCTTTGTCAGATGATGGATGTTTGTCTAATAGGAGGAAATAGTATAATGGAAGTAATCAGTCGGAACAGGTGGCAAAATCTTATTATCGGAGCGCTTTTCATATGGGTGGCAGTCCTCGCCTTTCAAAATCCAACAGCCGATTTGCTAGGAATTGTTCTTTATTTATCGCTGGCTGCAATTGTGAAAGGCGTCTTAGAAATGGTAGCTTGGCAAAAGAATCAAAAATGGGCGGTCTTTATCGGGATCATTGATTTCGTCATTGGCATCTTTTTTTTATTCCATTTGACGATGGGGATGACGCTTAGTCCCTATTTGTTTGCCGTCTGGTTTATTTGCGACTCACTTTATCGCTTTGTCGCAATCGGGAAGATCGCTGCTCGCAAGAAAGCCTTTATGCAAATATTAAATCTTATCGGTCTGATTTTAGGTATCTTTTTATTGATTCATCCGATTGTATCGGCCTTTACCTTAGCCTATTTAATCGCTTTGAATTTATTGCTTATCGGTGTGTTCTATTTGTTTAGTGGCGTTAGTGAATTTTTTTAGCGAGTCGTTCAAGTTAGCGAAACCATTTTGGTCGCTAATGGTTAATGTTGGTGCATATTTTAATGTTCAGAAAGGTAAGGAAGTGAAGAAATGGAGTATATCCTATCAAGTTTAATTGAAAACCGAAATCAAATTTTACTCAGCGTTTTGGAGGTCATTGCCAAAGAACAACGTTGGTATAGTATTACTGAAATTAGTGAAGAACTCGGCGTTGTCGAACGGAGTGTGCAACGTTACGTCAATATCTTGGATGATTTTTTTGAAGAATACGAGATGACTTGTGGACCGAGATTTACCCTGTTATCCAAACGTACCAAAGGGGTTTATTTAATTATTGATGACAATACGAATTTTAATCAGTTGAAAAAATTCATTTATCAAAATGATGAATGTATCAAAATCTACAATGAAATTATTTTTGGTCATTTTGAATCAAAAAGCAAATATGCACAGGAGAATTTTTTGAGTATCAGTTACGTAAGTGCCTCGATTAAAAAAATCGAAGAGGTGCTCAGCGAGTTTTATATTCGGCTTTCACCGAGCGGCTTCCAATTAGAAGGGGAAGAAGCACAAATTCGTTTGATATTATATACGAGCGCTTGGAGCTTGTATGGTGGTTCGGAACTACCAGCAGTCTTTCAACCTTTTGACATTGAAAAATTGAATGAGAAAATCGATCATCTAATCGACTCGCTCGGTCTATCTGTCACCAAAATTCAAAAACGAGAAATGACCTTGATGTTATTAATTACCATTTTACGTTATCGTCAAAATAAGATCATTCAGATGGATGACGCTTGGGCCAATTATTTTTCTAATGATTTGAACAATCCTTTAGTCATTTTAATTAAAGAAATCTTTGAAAGCTATTATATTTTTTCACAACCAGAAGTGGTCTTCTTTGCAGTGAGTTTAATGACGCGGCCTTATTTGTATCAACAAGACACCTACCGTAAACGGCTAATTGCCAGACACCAAGCGAAACAAACAGATGTGTATACGGCCACGGTTTTATTTATGTCGGAGTTTTCAAAAGAACTGATGCCGATTCCGGATAAGGATTATGATGAGATTTTCTTAGCTGTTTTTCGCAATCATTTATATTGTAAGACGTACAAAAATGCCCCTTTTGATTATAATGCACATGACTATTTTAATTTTATTGAAGAAAATTACCCTCGTCTATTTGAAAAATTAAGTGAATTTGTTGACAATCTTTATGAAAAAAGCCAAAACGTTATTTTCTTGAAACGTGTTTTTTTAATTCAACATTACTTATTAATCTTTAGTCACCTGAAACCCATTAGTTATTTTGAGAAGAGTATGACAATCCAAATTGAAACAGATTTACCAGATCTGGCGGTACGAAGAATTGAGGATTACTTGACCTCTTACTTTAAGTATCGTTACAACTTAAAGTTCTTAAAAGGTGTTTCCCTGCAACAAGCAGACCTTGTATTATCAAGTATTCCATTTTTTGAAGAAGATGAGATCAACCATTTATTTATCGATTATCCCTTGAACCAACGCAATCTATTAGACATTGAGAAACACGTCGCATCCCATGTCACTTCTCGACGCGACAACTTCTTTCTTTGATTGCCATTTTAAAAAGATAAAAGAGTGAGGACAGGACTGACTGGACAGCCCGGCCCTCACTCTTTTTTTTGTGTTCTTTTGACGAAGGTGGGAATGGCCGGAAAAATCCCCCTCTTTCCTGCCAAATGTCGGAAAAGCGGACAATGAAAATCGTTGAACAAGCACTTGGTGGAAGGATTCATAAGAAAGCATGAGAGGAAGTGCACAAAATCAAGCGGAATCGTTGTTTAGGCTTTCGAATTGCTTCGTTTCATTCGCCAAATATCGTTCGTTGAAGCTTTCTTTTCAGGGCTATAATCAAACACATCAATAAGCAAATACCATTTGTTTATGAAGAAAGGAGGTAAATGATTTGACTGTAACAAGCAAGAACCAAAAGTTAACCAAATTCAGCTTTTTTGCAATGACTGCTTCACTCTTTATTACGGTATATGAGTATCCAACGTTTGCATCTTCTGGCAAGACCTTGATTTTCTTTTTAGTATTGAGTGGGATTTTTTGGTTTTTACCAGTCGCCTTGAGTTCAGCAGAATTAGCAACAGTGGAAGGTTATCAGGAGGGAGGGATCTTTAGTTGGGTTGGGAAACCACTCGGTGAAAAATTTGGCTTTGCCGCGATTTTTTTTCAATGGTTTCAAATCACGGTTGGCTTTGTGACGATGATTTATTTTATTATCGGGACCTTGTCGGATGTTTTGGGAATTCCTGCACTAAATAATAATACAATGATTAAGTTTGCAACGGTTGTTATTCTTTTTTGGCTCTTAACATTCTTACAATTTAAAGGAACGAGCGTCACGGCAAAACTAGCCAAATACGGCTTTTCGATTGGGATTGTTTTGCCCGTGTTAATGATGTTTGTGTTAGCGATTCGTTTTTTTGTAGCGGGTCATGCGGTGTCGAACAACTTTACGAAAAGTCCGTGGTTGCCAGATAAAAGCAATATTTCAGCGCTGGTTTCTTTCTTACTCGCCTACATGGGGGTCGAAGCGTCCGCGCCACATATTTCGGATCTTGATCATCCGAAGAAGAATTACCCGATGATTATGTTCATTTTAGTCGTCGTAGGCATTGTGTTAAGTACAATTGGTGGCAGCGTCGTGTCCATGGTTGTTCATGGGAAAATCTCATCGAACGAAGGAGTCGTGGATGCCTTTCAAGCATTGATTTCACCGGGACAAAATTCTTGGTTGGTCATTGTTTTAGGTTTCCTTGTTTCTTTTGGCGTCATCGCTCAAGTCAGTTCATGGATTGTTAGTCCAACAGAAGGTCTCTTATTTGTCGCCAAAAAAGGGCTACTTCCAAAAAGATATCAAAAAGTGAACCAAGCCAGTATTCCGGTCCCTCTACTCATCCTTCAAGGGGTGATTGTGACCATTTGGGCAGCGGTTCTAACCTTTGGATCAGGGAGCGCTGGAGGAAACATTTCCTTCCAAACGGCCATTTCCTTAACAGTACTTATTTATTTGAGTGCCTATGTGTTATTTTTTGTTGCCTATTTTGTGGTGGTCTATCGGAAAAAAGACTTAAAACGTGATTATCAAATACCGGGTGGGACATTTGGTAAAACGATTTTTGCAGCCTGCGGTCTAATAATGTCACTCGCGGCAATTGTCACGGCTTTTATGGTGCCAAATTCCATGTCAAAATCAGAAGGAAAAACCTATCTTTTGACTTTAACCGTAAGCTTTATTGTCACGTTGATTCTCCCGTTTTTATTTTATCAATTTTATAGTAAGAAGCATCGAATGGAAAGGAACGACAAAACATGAAAATGACGAAGCAAGAGTGGGTGAACCTCTTTAAGAACAAAATACTACTAATCTCTGTCATTGCCATTTCCTTTATTCCAATCTTGTATTCCTCGATTTTTGATAAATCGGTTTGGGATCCTTATGGTCGAGCGAAAGATTTACCCGTTGCGGTGGTCAACGAAGACCAATCGATTGAATTAATGGGGAAGAAAATGGCAATTGGCGATCAAGTCGTTAGTAATTTAAAGAAAAATCATCAGTTGGATTGGCACTTTGTGAGTAAAAAAGAAGCAGAAAAAGGGATGAAAGATCTCAAATACTACATGATTGTCAATATTACCAAAGATTTTTCAAAAAATGCAGCGAGCGTGATTACAAGCAATCCCCAAAAAATGGAACTCAATTACATCACCAATGATTCATTAAACTATATCGCTCAAGAAATCTCGACGGTCGGTGTGACGGCGCTCGAAGCACAAGTTCGAGAACAAGTGGTTGCTTCTTATGCAGAGGCGGTTGTCATGGTTGGTGAAACATTGCTATCTGGCATGGGGCAAGCAGCAGATGGCGCAGATGAACTGGCAACCGGTGGTGAGCAGCTGCAAAAAGGGCTCAAAGAATATACGCAAGGAGTCAGTCAAGCCAATGATGGCTCCGATCAGTTGGCTGACGGTACCAATCAATTAAAAGATCAATTGCCGACCTTGAGTTCCGGAGTGGATCAATTAGATTCAGGAGCGAATACCTTAAGTGGCGCCTTGAATCAAATCGAACAAGGGGTACGGCCACTTCAAAATAACTTGGGAAGTATTACGGCAGATATCGACCAGCTAGCCACTGGGAGTGCGGAGTTGGCAAAAGCTTTAGAAACATTTGAGAGCAATTTAGACGCCGGTCAAAAAAATGCACTGGATCAAGAACTGAAAAAAATTCGCACCGAAATTGATCGGATTGTTGGCAATAAAGAAACACTCTTGTCGATTTCAGCCATGGGTTCAGGCGTTGCCAATCAAGCGAATGCCGTTCGAAACGCCTTGAGTGGTGTGGGAGCGAATCTTTCAAGAATCGATCATGATATGAATGCTTTTGTGGCCAATTTACTCGCAGCAACGACGTTAACGCCAGATGAACAAGCATCAATCGTCGGCCAAATCGTTGGGAAAACAGAAGCGATTTTAGATGCCCAAGTGCAATCGGCTCAGGCAGAAGTCAATGCGGCGCTTGCCGCTTTAGAAGGCGAAGTAGGTGCACTCGAAGGTCAAGCGAATCAGTTGGCAAACTCTGCCAACGAAGTGAGTGCGGTCGCTTCAGCTATGGCTGATTCAGCGAGTCAATTAGATCGTGCCGTTCAGACGCTTGAATCAGGGATTGCGAACTTGGCAAGCTTGACGAATCAAGCACCTGATTCCGGTCAAGCGAGAAACTTGGTGAGTCGTTTAAATCAAGTCAGCGGTGACTTAACGAAATTAGCCAATACGGTACCTACTGCTTTAGGTGGAATCGATCAGTTAGCTTCAGGTGGTTCACAACTTTCTGCCGGTTTGGATCAATTGAAAGGTCAAATTCCAAACTTAGCTTCAGGTGTGGATCAATTAAATAGTGGCGCCGATCAGTTAAGAAGTGGCTTGCACACCTTATCAGATAATTCTCCCGCCTTATTAAGCGGTGTCGGCCAATTAGAAGGTGGCGCATCAGAACTGGCTCAGGCTTTAACGGCTGGAATTACCGAAGGCGACTCCCTCAAAATTACGAAGAAAAACATCAATCAATTTGCGGCACCAACGAAATTAACCTTAACCGAGTATAGTAAAGTCAAAAACTACGGGGTGGCCTTGGCACCGTACATCATGTCATTGGCGCTCTTTGTCGGATGTATGCTCTTTAACTTCGTCTATCCGATTCGTCGCGTTTCGATGACGGGGCAAAGTAGTCGTGATTGGTGGATGAGTAAAGCAGTTTTAGGCTTTACGGTTTCCAGTGTCATGGGTCTGATTCAAGCAACGATTATGCTTTTAATCGGGTTACCAGTTGACAATGTGGGGCAGTTTTATTTAACCGCACTCATGGCTGCCTGGTGTTACATGGCCATCACGATGTTCTTGGCGATGACCTTTGATAATCCAGGACGCTTCGTCGCGATGATCTTACTCGTACTCCAACTTGGAGGAGCAGGCGGAACGTTCCCCGTTCAATTGCAAAGTAATTTCTTTAAAGTCATTCACCCATACTTACCGATGTCATACTCGGTTTATGCTTTTCGAGAAGCGATTTCCGGTGGAATGGGGCTGCCCTTGTTTACGAAAAGTATTCTAATTCTCTTTGTGCTCTTTGTACTATTTATCGCGCTCTTACGTGTGTCAATGGGCTATTTACAAAAGCATCATTTAGAAAACGAATCGGTCTTAAACGACAATCAAAAGCTTCAAGCATTGGAAAAATAATCATGTTATCGCTCTTTCCTAGGAGAAATCTTAGGAAAGAGTCAATATAAAAAGCAATTGAAAGGAAGAAAAGAGATGTGTACAAGTATTTTTACAAAGACGCTAAATGGTGAATATATTCTATCAAGAACGATGGATTTTACTTTCCCATTAGAAGCAGCCCCCTTGTTTATTCCAAAAGATTATCAATGGGTTTCAGAAGCAACAAAAGAATCATTTCAATCGGAATACGGCTTTATTGGTGCTGGACGGTTACTTGGAACGACCTATTTTGTGGCTGATGGTGTGAATGAAGCGGGTCTTTCCGCCGCGGAGCTTTACTTACCGGGTGAAGTGCAGTACAACGACGTCAGTGACGATTCAAAAACCAATGTGGCTCCTCATGAATTGATTTTATGGATTCTTGGAAATTGTAAGAGTGTTGCGGAAGTGGAAGAAAAAATTGGCTCATTTAACCTCATGGGACTCGCAGCACCTCTTTTAAACACCGTTACGCCGCTTCATTGGATTGTTACGGATCAAACGGGGCGTTGTGTGGTGATTGAACCAACGGAACTTGATTTGCGTGTCAAAGAAAATCCTGTCGGTGTCATGACGAACTCACCAAATATCGAATGGCACATTAGCAACTTAAGAAACTACCTAAACGTCCAACCGAAACAGTTTAAGCCAAGGACATTTGGTTCATTTGTGGCCGAACCATTTTCACAAGGGACCGGTACTTCTGGCTTACCTGGTGGCTATACACCGCCTGAGCGTTTTGTTCGTGCAGCCTTTTTCAAAGAGCAGATTACACCTGCCAAAAATGAAAGCCAAGGGATTAACAACGCACACCATATTTTGAATACGGTCCGTATTCCAAAAGGGATTGTGGTGACAGATAACGACCTCTCAGACTTTTCATTGTATGTAGGATCAATGTGTAATCAAACAAAAACCTATTACTATACGTCCTATGACAACCATCAAATCACGAAGTTGGTCTTAGATGATGCCTTGTTAAGTCAAAAAGAACCTGTCATTTTTAATCATGATTTTGATCAAGAAACATTCGTCACATTAAACAAATAAAAAGAATGGATGAGGAGAAAATGTCAATGAATGAAAAAACGAATACTACAATGAATGGGCAAGAATTACCAATGACGGAATTATTTGAACAAGGAACCAGTGCAGATTTGGCTTATGATGCGATTCGCAGCTATTTAATGGATGAAGGAAATTCTCGTCAAAATTTAGCAACGTTTTGTCAAACCTATATGGAAGATGAAGCCGTTCGTTTAATGAACGATTCCTTAAATAAAAATGCGATTGACAAATCGGAATATCCACGGACGGCGAAAGTTGAGAAGTATTGTGTCAATATTTTAGCTGATTTATGGCATACGAAAGAAGATTTTATTGGAACATCAACGGTTGGTTCCAGTGAAGCGTGTATGCTAGGTGGCATGGCGATGAAATTCCGCTGGCGTGATTTAGCAGAGAAAAAAGGGATCGACATTACGAAAAAACCGAACTTAGTGATTTCTTCTGGTTACCAAGTTTGTTGGGAAAAATTCTGTACGTATTGGGATGTTGAATTGCGTGCGGTGCCTATTCATCCTGAACATTTGAGTTTAAATATGGACAAGGTCTTTGACTATGTGGATGAATATACGATTGGAATTGTCGGTATTTTAGGAATTACCTATACCGGTAAATTTGATGATATTCAATTACTTGATCAAAAAGTCGAAGAATATAATCAAGCCAACCAGGCGGACTTAGTCATCCATGTGGATGGTGCCAGTGGTGGGATGTTTGTCCCGTTTGTCCATCCTGAATTGGCTTGGGATTTCCGCTTGAAAAACGTCGTATCCATCAATACTTCTGGGCACAAATATGGGCTCGTTTATCCAGGAATTGGTTGGGTATTATGGAAAGACCGTCAATACTTACCAAAAGAATTGATTTTTGAAGTGAGTTATTTAGGTGGCATGATTCCGACAATGGCCATTAACTTCTCTCATAGTGCCAGCCAATTGATTGGTCAATATTATAACTTCTTGCGTCTTGGAAAAGAAGGCTACCGCGCTATTCATATGGAAACGCGTGAAGTCGCAATGTACTTAAGTCGTGAAGTAATGGCGATGGGTTACTTTGTCAATTATAACGATGGGGATAATTTGCCAATCGTCTGCTACGGCTTAAAAGACGATGCCAAGGTTAACTGGACCCTCTATGACTTAGCCGATCGCTTATCGATGAAAGGTTGGCAAAGTCCGGCATATCCATTACCAAGCGCAATGGAAGACATCAGCATTCAACGATTTGTTTGTCGGGCAGACTTAACGATGCCAATGGCCGAAGAATTGATTGAAGACATGAAAGAAGCCATTCAATTCCTTAATCAAGCGCGAGTGATCGCAGATAATACGGATACGAGAAAAGTTCAAGGATTTACGCATTAAGCAAAACAAAAAAATAATGAAATTTGGAGATGACAAAAAAATGAAAAAAAGCACATTTGTATTATTGGCAGCAACCTTAGGAGTAACAGGCGGTTTAGCTGCATGTTCAAAAACAGAAACAGAAGGCAGTATCATTTCAGGGAGTGAAACAGAAATTACTGCTTCCTTACCGAATGGCGAAGAAGTGACGGAGGATCAGTTAAACTTAAAAGATGACGGGTACTTTAAAGAAATCGTCACTGGAAATGAAAATCCAAAAATCAAATTTGAATCAGAATATCATACAGATTGGCACGATGATTCTTGGGAAGATGTTGATTTCAAAATCGACAAGTTAAAAGTAGTAGAAGTCGATAAATTTAAAGGCGATGAAGAAAAACATTATAAAGGATTATTCGCCATTCATTACACCCTAGAAAACAAAGGGAAAGAAGAAGTGAAAATTCATCCAGATTCAGCAAAAATTGTGTTAACGGATGGAACCGAAATCGACGCCTCTCATTTCTCTGATTACTGGGAAGATGTCTTTTCAAAAGATAAGAAAAAAGACGGCTATATCCACTTCAAATTTGATAAAGTCGATGAAATTGACAAAATCAAAGAAATTCATGTGAAATTTGATGGTCGTTACAAAGACAATGACGACAAAGACAAAGTTGACCATGAATACAATGTACAACTACCTTTAGACTTAGCAAAATAATGATTCGAAAATAAGAAAGAAAAGCCAAAAAGAAGCAGCTCTTTTTGGCTTTTCTTCATCTTGGAAAGCAGGGAATAGAAAATGAATACAACGAATTGTGCGGTCGATCAAAATGGGCAGCCCTATCATCGCTTGTTATTGATTCTCGTTTTATTAGTCGGTACGTTTTGTACGATTTTAAACGAGACGCTTTTATCCACGGCCTACCCTAAATTGATGGCTGATTTTAAAATTGATGCCTCGACGGTTCAATGGTTAACAACTGGTTTTTTATTAGTCAATGGTATTATGATTCCTTTTACCGCTTATTTAATCGGTAAGTTCGGCGCAAGAAAACTGTATTTAACTGCAATGTTTACTTTTTTAGTCGGCACGATGATTTGTTATAGCGCCAAAGATTTTCAAATCTTATTGATTGGCCGACTCGTTCAAGGGTTAGGCGTGGGGGTGACGATGCCCTTGTTACAAACGATTATGCTCACGATTTTTCCGCCCGAAAAACGCGGTGCAGCGATGGGAAGTGTCGGCATTGTCATCGGCTTGGCACCGGCTCTAGGTCCGACCTTGTCAGGCTGGATGATTGATCATTATTCTTGGCGAATGCTCTTTGGCATGATTCTTCCAATTGTGTTGGTGGTGCTTATCTTATCTGTTTTCTTTATGAAAGAAGTTTTACCATTAACGAACCCAACCATGGACTTGCTCTCAATCCTTTTATCGACTCTTGGCTTTGGAAGTTTACTTTATGGCTTTTCTTCTGTCGGCAATAAAAGTTGGACGAACCCAGAAGTCTTGTTTTTTATCTTCGCAGGGATAGTTATTATTTGTATTTTTGCGAAACGACAACAGCGTTTGGATCCCCCCTTTTTGGAGTTACGCGTATTTCAATCAAAAAATTATACAGTGGCCACCGTCTTGGGTGGACTTTCGAACATGGCGATGATTGGGGCAGAAATGATTTTGCCGATGTATTTACAGGAAGTCTTAGGGAAAAGCCCATTTGAATCAGGCTTGATCTTACTTCCAGGCGCACTCTTGTTAGGTGTCATGATGTTTTTCACCGGGCATTTATTTGATAAAATCGGTGCCCGTCAAATGGCAATCACCGGCATGTTTTTATTGACGAGCGCGACCTTTCCTTTCGCCTTTTTAACTGCGACCACGCCCATTCCATACATTATGATGCTTTACGCGGTTCGGATGTTTGGAATTTCGATGGTGATGATGCCGGTTACGACGTCAGGGATGAATGCACTACCTGAAAAATTGATGAGCCATGGAACGGCCGTCAATAGTACCTTCCGTCAGATTTCTAGCTCGATTGGTACAGCAGTCTTAATGAGTGTGTCCACGACGATTAGCAAGAAAAATTTGCCGAATGCCACCCTCTTAAAAGAGTCCCCATTCTTATATCAAGCAAAAGAAATCTCAGCCACTTTAAAAGGGTATCATGGCGCATTTGTTGCAGCGTCAATATTTGGTGCGATTGGCTTTATCGGCGCTTTTTTATTAACGAAGAAGGAGGTTGAACATCAATGATTCTTGTCATCTTCATTTTTACCGTGCTGGGCTTTTCATACTTTAACATTCTAGGAACGAAAAAGTGGCAAAAAGGAGCCATGCTGCTGTTGGGTGGTCTTTATTTACTAGCGCTAGTAGTCATTGTGGCCAACGATCGAAACCACCTAGGAATGGAAAAATACGTAAGAAAATCAAGGGTATCACTTGTTTCTAGCAATCCTGAAAAAAAGGCGGTCCTTTACTATCAGGCAGTAGGCACAAAGCAAGAAAAAATTTATTTCTATCGCACAGAGAAACAACCGAACAAATTCGTTGAAACAAGTAAAACGAGTGTCAAAAACCAAGTCAGCTTTTCGAATCAATCGCCTATTTTAGTGAAACAAGAAACCCTATGGCGTTATAAAAATACGTTTTATCGTCAACTTTTTGGAATTGCCAAAAATACGAATCAAGTCATTGAGGAAGTCAATCAATTCAAATTAACCGATGAATGGACGATTCAGGAGATTGAACTTTCGCACAAGACTGATTCAAAAAAACAACCTTAATGGAAAAAGGAGGAAAATGAGTATGAGTCAATCCTATCAAAAATTTGTTCACTCTGTACGTTTCAGACGGCTTGTTGTTCTAGCTTCGATTGTCCTATTATTGTATGCCGTTCGCAGCGTGTTAACGCTCGTATTGCTGACGTTTCTCTTTACTTATATTGGCATACGAATCATTCAAGCCGTTCAAAACCACTTGAAAGTCCCAGCCCAGGTGATTGTTTTATGTCTTTATCTTTGTATTTTGTTCCTTTTGTTCTTTGTTTTATTGACCTATTTACCCGAAGCCTACCACGAAGGGCGCCGTTTATTTGATTACTTGTTGCATTTTTATCGAGGAACAGGTATTCCAGAAAATCATTTTGTGGCTCTAAGTAAAGCGTATTTAAGCAAGATGGATTGGATGGGGCAGGTCACAAAAAATTCTGGACAAATTTTTCACTATATGGGCAATATGACATCGGTCGGTGCTTCGATTGTTCTCGCCTTGGTCCTGAGTTTCTTTTATTTAATCGAAAAAAAACAACTGACTCACTTTTCTCGTTTGTTTTTAACAAGTGACTTTGCCTGGTATTTTCAAGATGTTGATTATTTCGCCAAGAAGTTTATTCATACTTTTGGACGAGTAATGGAAGCGCAGTTGATGATCACCTTGATTAATACGGCATTGACGACGATTTGTCTGGCTCTTTTGGGCTTCCATTCGTTATGGAGTATTGCCTTGATGATCTTCTTCTTTAGTTTGATCCCAGTAGCGGGCGTCTTACTGTCTTGTCTTCCTCTTAGTTTAATTGCCTACACGCAAGGGGGCTTGCGCGATGTGCTTTACGTGATTCTTATCATTTCCTGTATTCATTTGTTTGAATCCTATGTCTTAAATCCTAAGTTGATGGCTAAAAAAACCGAGTTGCCCATTTTTTATACTTTTTGTATTTTGCTGGCGAGTAGTCGGCTCTTTGGTCTATGGGGGCTGATCGTCGGCGTCCCGATTTTTACTTTCTTACTCGATATTTTAGGAGTGAAAGCACTCTCTGGTCTGGAAGAGAAAAAGACCTGATTCCGCACGAATGCTAAGTAGCGTTCCAATTGTTTTTTCTATGCAGTCGCAAGTGATTGGAAAAAGAGATTGGAGAAGCAATGCCGTCTCTTTTTTTTCGAAAACAATCAAAAAAGGACGTTTGATGTCCTTTTTCCCGACTTGAATGGGCCAAAAGTATGTAAAAAAATATGCTAATTTAAGGTCAGAAAGAGAGAAAGAGGAGGGAGAAAGCAATGAAAATCGGTTTAACGACTTGTACGCAGCGACAAACGTTATTAGAAGAAATGTGTGAGGAAGTTTTTTATGTTCCGGTGGAGGAACAAAGCCCGGAGGTTTTCTATGAATTTGTTCAAGCCCATTTGACTCATGAAATTTACATAAAAAACATGCAAGATAGCGGTCTGTCCCTATGCCAACTGGCACCAGCGATTGCCTTGTTAGTTGAAAATCACAAGGTCATTCACTTTTTTGATGCGGCGAATGATGAGGGCGTATCATCTGAAAAGTATTTTGCGCTATTAGCGAATTTTGTTTCTCAGGAGCCTTTTTTTCTGACGATTCAAAAGCAAGTAATTCCTCATAAAAGCCCATTAAAGCAAGAAGAAGAAAGTCAAAGAAAGAATCGAGCATCGGAACGTTTATTAACCGAACTGAATACGTACGCTGCTCAAAGATCAAAGAACGAGTGGGAAAAAAAGCAACCATTACTTGAAAAGGTATAAGTGTCACTTAAAAAGAAAACCAAATGAGAGGTGAAAAAAATGCATCAGCAGCTCGTATTAGAGGAGAAATTTTCAAAAAAACAAATTTTTTATTATGGAGGCATGTTTCTCCTCATTCTTTTGTCAATTATTAATTTTTTTATTGATTCTCGCTATTCGCAAACCGTTGATTTTATTATTCTTGCGATTTTTTTTCTTGATACTTGTTATCGGGTGATCCAAAGCGAGCATCGTTGGAAATACGTTTTTACCCATCCATTAGAAATCATCGCCCTTATTCCAATTTCAGCGAGTTTTCGCTCGGTTCGACTGATTCCTTTAATCATCCAAGTCCTACGCTTTACAACGATTGGAAAACGATATCTATTGCCCGCCATTCATGTGTTGAATCAAACCATTTTAGGCCGTTTCTTTTGGTATTTTGTCCTACTCGTTTTTGTTGTGCCACTACCCTTGTTGTGGTATGAGCCTGGCATGAAGAATTATGGCACTTTAATGTGGTGGACCATCGAGACGGTGACCACCGTCGGGTATGGCGATATTGCAATCAAAACAACCATTGGACGCGTCATCGCTGTCATTTTGATGGTTATGGGGGTTGGATTGATTGGGATGATTTCTAGTACTTTGATGCAACTAATGACACGCCCAGAACCGATTGCGGCCAAATTAGATGAAATTGCCTTAATGGAGGAAGTCCCAAAACCAGCCAAAACGAAACAGCCACCGAAAAAACCGTCTGCCACCGCTTTAAAGCTGACTGATATTCAGCAGTTGCAGCAATTGTTGGAAAAAGAGAAACAACAGCTCTTAAAGCAACAAACGGCAGCAAAGAAAAAGGAGGAATGAGATGAACGTATCGCTTCTCACCATCATTTATTTCATTCTTATTTTATGGATTGCAATTTCAATTATTCGAACACCACGAGACATCGGTGCGGCATGGGCCTGGTTGTTTATCGTTTTTATCTCGCCAGTGATTGGTGCGATTTTGTACTTATTTACGGGGCGGGGCCTCGGTGAAAAGAAAAAGTATGTTCTGGCCCAAAGTCAACGGGCAGAGTTAGAAAAAATTCAACACTTTTCAAAAACACAAGGCAAAACCGTTACCTTTTACGATTCAAAAGAAGCGCGTGATTTGGATCCTTCTTTCGCGGAATTTTTGGATTCACTCAATCAAATGCCGGGAACACGTTACAATCAGGTCCATGTGATTACCGATGGTCAAAACAAACTAGAACGCTTACTAGCAGACATCAAGCAAGCAAAGCATTCGATTCACCTCGAATATTTTGCCTTTGTGACCGATGATACCGGAAAAAAGATTTTAGCGGCTTTAGAAGAACGAGCGAGTACGGGAGTCCAGGTTCGCCTGTTATATGATGCCGTCGGTTCGCTTGGGACTAAGAAAAAAGATTTTGAAGGCTTGCAGCGTTTTGGTGGAGAGGTCAAAACCTTTATTACTTCGCAACGTCCTTTGGTGAAATTACGGGCCAATTATCACGATCACCGCAAGATTGTTGTCATTGATGGAAAAATCGGATACATTGGTGGCTTTAATTTGGCTGATCAATACGTGAAGCGTACCAAGAAATTTGGTTATTGGCGAGATACCCACTTAAGAATCGATGGTGCCGCCGCGTCATTGTTACAGATTCGCTTTTTAATGGATTGGAATGTTTCTGTTAGGGAAAGTGAGCGCCTCGATTACGAAAAATCGTATTTTTATTACGACTCAGGGAAACAACCGATAGGAAAAACAGCCGTACATGTAGTTGCCAGTGGACCCAACACTCAAAAAGAACAGATTAAGCAAGTGTTTATGAAGCTTCTCTTATCTGGTAAAAAAAGAATTTGGATTCAAACGCCCTATTTCGTTCCTGATGGCAGTATTCTTGACGCACTGACGATTGCCGCACGTTCAGGAGTAGACGTTCGGGTGATGATTCCGAATAAACCAGATCATCCAGTCATTTATCGCGCCACGCAATATTACGCCCGCCGATTGATTCAAGCGGGTGTCAAGGTCTATGTCTATCATGGTGGTTTCTTACATGCAAAAACAATGGTCGTAGATGATACGGTAGCCGTCGTTGGTTCAGCCAATCAAGACATTCGGAGTTACAAACTCAATTTTGAAGCATCTGCTGTGCTTCTAGATTCCGTTGAAGTTGCCAAATTAGGGGCAATTTTTGAACGCGATTTAATTGAATGCAGTGAATTTACGCCAGAACTGGTGTCAGAAATGTCCTCCTGGTTGATTTTTAAACAACAACTTTCCAGGTTGCTCTCACCCATTTTATAGCTCGCTGCAAGGGGGAGGCGCAAATCAAAAACGAGCGACAAAAGTCGGTGACTCGGACAAATTTTCAGTCATTCGGCTTGGGAGCCCATGCTACAATCGATTTGTTCAATTAGAATAGAAAGTAGGGAAGACAGATGGAGAAGGAAAAAAATCGCGAACAAAAAGCCTTAGATCAAATTGCCAAAGTAGCTGCTAAACTTGATAAGGATTTAGAGGAAATCAAGCGTAAGAAAAAAGAAGAACCCGAGCGCTCGCATGATTTGATTATTTGGTTAAAGGAGAAAAAAGCCTTACACCAGATCAAGAAAATCTTGCATGATGTCTCGCATTATGAAAATTTCGACGAGGAATCCTTTGCAGCAGAAGAAGCCTATATGAATGCTTATTGGATGGAACGATCGGATTGGAATCAATTGATGTAAAAGGGGCGTTTGGAAAAAATCGGCTCGCTTTTCGCAAAAATGTCTGAAAAAAAGACAAACGAGTCAACCACCGTTCCGTTGTTTTTGATTATACTAATAACAATCGTTCAACAAGTTTTGTTTAATAACTTGATTGAAACAAAAAAAGAAGAGGTGCTAGAAATGACAGATTTAGAAAAGAAACATGAGAAAGTTGTGGACAAAATTGCAAAGGAAATGGAACTTTTAGATGCGCATTCAAGCCAATTAGATAACTTGGACGAAGATACTGAGAAAAAGCATCATTTCAAAAAATGGGTTCTAGAGAAAAAAATGATTCATGAAGTGAAAAAAATCTTACATGAAGCAGGAAAATATGAAAAATACGATGAAAAAGAATTCGAAAAAGAAATTAAACTTTGTGAGAAGTTAGAAAAAGACTTGGCCTAAGACCGAGCATTTTTCCAGACCTTCGCAATCATTCAATACTCTGAAGGAAACACTCCCCCCGTTTCTTTTTCATAAAAATAGCGACCTCCAAAAGTTCGATTTTCAGTCTAACTTTTGGGGGTCGCTTTATTGACCCAAAGCCTTTTTTTCACGAGGTCCCTATTTGATCAAGGCTTACTTGTTTTGTTAGGTTGCGTTTGCCAAGGGACTTTTTTAAAAAGAAAGTGTTCCTAAATGCGAATCTTTCTTTGAGGTGATTGAAATGTTTTTAGCGGAGGATCGTCACAAAAAAATAATCTTCGCGCAAGACTATCGACGCGAAGACCAAGAGCTGATTTTTTGTCCTGGGTGTACAGGAGAAGTCATCTATAAACAGGGGCCATCAACGATGCCTCATTTTGCACATCGCTCACGTGCGGAATGTGCAAGTTTTAGTGAAGGAGAAACGCTTGAACACCTGAAAGGCAAGTGGCTGTTGCATCAGTCGGCCCCCCAGAGTCAGTTAGAAGCGTATTTGTCTGATTTAAAACAACGTCCGGATCTTTTGTGGGGCAAATGCGCCATTGAATTTCAATGCTCGACTTTGCCTATCCAACGCTTGGTCGAGCGCACACAAAACTACTGGCAACATGCTTATGTTCCTTGGTGGATTTTAGGTGAACGCTTGCGACCGAAGAAGAGGCAAGCTTTTACGGCTTTACAAAAGGCGTGTTGTTATTATCAAAAAGACCAAGGGGTTCGTCTTTGGTCGTTGGATGTGAAAAATCAATCTTTGCGTTGCTACCATGTTCATGGCTGGCACTTTCGACAGGCAGTCGTTTATGGCATCTACGATTTTCCATTAGACAAATATACTTTAAAAGCGATTTTATTTTGGCCGTTTCCTACGCCAGCCATGATGGATTGGTCCGTCAGCGCTTTTAAACAACAGTTAAAACGAAAATTATTTCAGATGAATCCAAGCTTGCTCGCTTTACAGGAACGCTTTTATTTGCAGGGAGCGCATCTTCTTTATTTACCTCGGGCTTGTTATGCTCCGAGTCGTTTTTTCTTCTTTTTTGAAGAGCGTCTCTTGTACTTGCGTTTTTGTTTTGCCTCAAGCGCTTCTTTGACTCAATGGTTAACGAAAATCACGCCGGTCTTAACGAACTGGCCCTTTTCGATGATTTCTCAAATGGAGATTTTACGTTTGATTTATGAAGAATGCCAGCTGCAAAACGAAAGGCAAAAGAATTCGTTGAAAAAAACAGAAATCTAAGAAAACTGTGCTAAAATGATGAGAAAAGGAGGAGGTTTTTTTATGTCAGAAGCACCAAAACAATTACCTTTACGAGAGGATGTCCCACTTGCCTTGACTTGGGACTTAACCAAAATTTTTGCAGATGATGCTGAATTTGAAAAAGTATTGGCGGAAGTACAAGCGGAATTGCCAAAAGCAGCAACGTTTAAGGGGACCTTAGACCAAGGGGCGAAACCTTTTTTAAAGGCCTTGGAGTTTATCTTAACTTTGTCCAGACGTTTAGAATTACTTTACGTTTACAGTCATTTAAAAAATGACCAAGATACAGGGAATACGACTTATCAAGGACTTTATGGACGGGCGAGTGCCTTACTTTCGCAAGTCAGTGAAGCGGTCGCTTGGTTTGAGCCTGAAGTACTCACGTTAAGTGACGCGCAAGTCTTTGCTTACTTAGAGGAGGCACCTGCTTTAGAAGGGTATCGTCATTACATCGAACAAATTATTGCCAATCGGGCTCACATTTTGCCGGCTGAACAAGAAGCATTACTGGCTGGCGCAGGCGAAATCTTTCGTTCGCCAAGCACGACGTTCGCCGTTTTAAATAATGCCGATTTGGAGTTTCCAGTCATTGATGGCGAAGACGGTGAAAAGGTTCAACTTTCTCATGGGATTTACGGTCAATTATTAGAAAGTACCAATCGTCAAGTGAGAGAAGATGCCTTTAAAGGGATCTATCAAGTCTACAAACAATTTCGCAATACTTTTGCAACGACTTTAAGTACGAATATTAAGGCCCATAATTACCGAGCGAAAGTTCGTCAGTATGATTCCGCACGTGCGGCAGCACTTAGTAACAATCATATTCCTGAGAGTGTTTATGAGAACTTGGTTCAGGTAGTGAATCAACACTTGCCTTTGCTTCATCGCTATATGGCTTTGCGTAAACGCTTATTAAAAGTCGAAACGCTCCATACTTATGATCTCTACACGCCCTTACTAGGAGAAGCACCGATTCGCTATACTTATGAAGAATCCGTGGAAAAAGCACTTGAAGCGCTGAAACCAATGGGAAAGGAGTATTTAGCAGTTGTGCAAGCAGTCTTTGAGCAACGTTGGATCGATGTCGTTGAAAATAAAGGAAAACGAAGTGGTGCTTATTCTTCAGGTGCTTACGATACGCCGCCTTATATTTTAATGAATTGGCATGATGCGCTTGACCAACTCTATACCCTTGTGCATGAAGTGGGGCATAGTGTTCATAGTTATTTCACTCGTAAACATCAACCGTATGTTTACGGCGATTATTCAATTTTCTTAGCTGAAATTGCTTCAACAACCAATGAAAATTTATTGACAGAGTACCTACTCAAAACCGAAACGGATCCAAGAGTCCGGGCCTTTATTTTAAATCACTATTTAGATGGTTTTAAAGGGACGGTTTTCCGTCAAACCCAATTTGCAGAATTTGAACACTTTATGCATGTAGAAGATGCAAAAGGGACACCGTTAACGAGCGAATTTTTGAGTGAAAACTACGGTCAATTAAACCAAAAATATTATGGCGAAGCCCTGACAGAAGACGAAGAAATTGGCTTGGAGTGGGCGCGCATTCCTCATTTTTATTATAATTATTACGTCTACCAATATTCGACGGGTTTTTCAGCCGCAGCCGCTTTAGCCGATAAAATTTTACAAGAAGAGCCAGACGCCCTAGAAAATTACTTGGCTTACTTAAAAGCGGGCAGCAGTGATTTCCCAATTGAAGTCATGAAAAAAGCAGGTGTCGACATGACGCAAGTCGATTATTTAGAAGATGCCATGCATGTTTTTGAACAACGTTTGAATGAGTTAGAAGCCCTCGTTGAAACACTTGAAGCATAAAGGACCAGCGTGAAAAAGATGTGACAATCGTCACATCTTTTTGTATTTCCTCGCTGTTTTTTTGAGGAGAAAATTGTTCATGATTAAAAAAACGACTCGCGTTTTTTTGTTTCTCTTTTTTTAAAGGTTGAACCAATCGAAAAAAATGATTCGAAAAAGCTTTTGTTTCGCGATTTGTCTTCTTAATGAAACATTAAAAAATCTTGCATTCTGTGTCTGATGAAATATAATAGATAGGTGAGAACTTTTGTTAAAAATATTTGTGTAATTATTCACTTTTAATAGGATCAGGAAGGAGCGAGTGGTGTGATAAAACAAATCAAAACTCAACGGGGATCAACTGCTAGAATTCAACGCTTAAGAGAAATTAGCGAACAGAAAAAAATACCATCGATTTCAATGGAACGTGGCATCTTAATTACGGAAGCTTATCAAAAATATGAGGGTACGTGTTCGACACCGGTTTTACGAGGAAAAGTTTTTAAATATTTAATGGAAAATCGTCAATTATATTTAGAAAAAGGTGCCTTGATTGTCGGCGAAAGAGGGCATGAACCACAAGCTGCTCCCACTTTTCCTGAAATTAGTTGCCATAGTTTAGCAGATTTGACTTCCATGAAGACCCGAAAAAAAATTTCCTACCATGTGACAGAAGAAGATTGTAAAATCCAGGCAGAGCTGATTTTGCCTTATTGGGAAAAACGAAATATGGCGACCAAAATTGCCAGAGCCTTGCCACAAAAATGGCATGATTACCTTGATAGTGGCTTGTTTACTGAGTTTTTGACTCAACGGGGACCCGGTCATGGCGTGGCAGATGGAAAAATTTATCGGCGAGGCTATCAAGCGGCGATTACTGAAATTGAACAAGTGATGGCACGACTCGACTTTGAAAATGATTTCGAGGCAGCTCAGAAAAAAGAAGAATTATTGGGTATGAAACTCGTCTGTGAAGGCATGATTATCATGGGGCAACGATATGCAGCACTGGCGCGTGAATTGGCAGCTGAGGAAAAAGATTTGGAATGGAAACAGGAATTACTGATGTTGGCGGAAGTCTGCGAGGAGGTTCCAGCCAATCGTCCGAAAACCTTTCGTCAGGCGATTCAAATGTATTGGTTCACCCATATAGGCGTGGGCTTAGAGATGAATCATTGGGATTCTTATTCACCCGGTAAGTTAGATCAGCACCTAACCCCATTTTACGAAAAAGAAATAGCGGAAGGTACCTTGACGCGCAATGAGGCGAGAGAATACCTTGAAAATTTATGGATTCAATTTAATAACCAACCAGCCCCACCAAAAACCAATCTGGGGATGAATGAGCGGATTACCTACACCGATTTTTGTAATATCACGAGTGGGGGTCTAAAAGCAGATGGCAGCACAGGTGTCAGTGAAGTGAGTTATTTGATTTTAGAAGTGATGGATGAATTACGCTTGTTGCAACCAAGTTCAAATGTCCAAATTGCGCGAAATACGCCAGAAGATTTTTTAAAAGCCGCGTTGAAAATCTCTCGTAAAGGTTGGGGCCAACCAGCCTATTACAATGCAGAAGGAACCTATCGCTCGTTGATTGAGATGGGGAAAGATCCGCTAGATGCGCTTGAAAACAGCGCGATTATTGGTTGTGTTGAAATTGCAGCGGCAGGACAAGAAGCGAGCGTCTTAGCAGGCTACTTAAATATTCCGAAGGTGTTAGAATTGGTTTTAAATGAAGGCTATGATGCCTATACCCAAAAACAAGTTGGACCAAAGACGGGGAATCCCACAAATTTTGATTCGTACGAAGCATTCTACGACGCCTTTGAAAAACAACTTGATGCCGTTGTGACCGTAAAATTTCAGGGCAATGAAACGATTGAAGCATTGTATCGTAAACACTTACCGCTACCGCTACTATCAGTCTTAACCGATGATTGTATCCAAGCTGGCCGAGATTATATGAAGGGGGGCGCACGCTACAATACGAGTCTTTTCCAATGTGTTGGCATGGGAACGATGGCTGATTCTTTGGCAGTTATTAAAAAACAAGTATTTGAAGAGAAAAGGATTTCCATGGCCCATTTATTAAAAGCTTGCCAACAAAACTTTAACGGCATGCATGAGATCCTGGCATTAATTTCCGAAGAAACACCAAAGTTTGGGAACGATATTGATTATGTTGATGACTTATTCCGAGAAGTTGGTGAAAGTCTGGATGATATTATCAATGGACGTCAGATGAAACGTGGAGCAAGGACGCTGGTTGAGTATTCACCAGCGATTGCTCATATGCATTTTGGTCAAGTGATGGCTGCCAGTCCCAATGGGCGTCGTTCAGTTTATCCCTTGTCCGAAGGGATTTCTCCTGAAAAAGGCAGCGATCGTTTAGGACCGACGGCAGTGATTCGTTCGGCAGCGAAGTTGAACCAGCAAAATACTGGCGGCGTGCTCTTAAATCAAAAATTTTCTCCCCAAGTCATGGTAGGTGAAGACGGACTTCTGCGGATGGGCGCCTTGTTGCGCGCGTACTTTTCGATGGGGGGGCAGCATATGCAATTTAATGTCATTGAAAACCAGACCTTACGCAAAGCACAAAAAAATCCAGCAGCCTATGAACATTTGATTGTCCGGGTGGCAGGCTACAGTGATTACTTTAATCACTTGGATAAAGCCATGCAAGACGATATTATTTTCCGAACCGAACAAACGGCGAATCAATGGTAGTTTTTAATAGCATAAGGATAGGAAAGATGAGGAAAGGGATTCATGACCATACCACTTGTATTTAACATTCAAAATTTTTCCATTCATGATGGACCAGGGATTCGCACAACGGTCTTTTTTAAAGGTTGTCCGATTCGTTGCGCTTGGTGTCACAACCCAGAAAGTCAAAAGTATCGAGCAGAAACCATTGTTCGAAAAAACGGCAAGCAAGAGACGGTTGGTCGACCGTATACCGTCGAAGAATTAATTCATGAAATAAAAAAAGACAAGGTGTTCTATGAATATTCCAATGGCGGCGTCACGCTGTCAGGTGGTGAAGTGATGGCTCAAGACATGGATTACTTGGAAGCGCTAGTGAAAGGCTTAAAAGCGGAGCAGATATCGGTTGCCATCGATACTTGTGGGGTGGCGCCACAGGCTAGTTTTGAGCGTTTATTACCGTATGTCGATTTGTTTTTATATGACTTAAAAATGTTGGATTCTCATTTGCATCGCCAATATACGAAACAAGGCAATGCGCAAGTGTTGGCCAATTTAAAGTATCTAAGTCAAGCAAAGGCCACCCTTTGTTTACGACTCATTTTGTTAGAAGGGATTAACACAAGTGAAGCGCAAGTGCAGGCGTTAATTGATTGGTTGGTAGAAGAAAGCATTCAAATTGACTCCATACACTTGCTACCCTATCACGAATTTGGGCGCGAAAAGTACCGAGGCTTGAACCGTTCCTGGGAGAAGTTTGAAGCACCCTCAGCAGAACGACTAGAAGCAATAAAAGCGCACTATGAAGCCTATCACTTCATCGTGAAAATTGGTGGCTAAAAGAAAAAATGTCGAGAAGGTGGCTCACCACTTTCTCGACATTTTTGTTTGAACGACTTAGTTGTAAGCCGTGGTTGTTTTTTTATAAGGGGGCTCGATGGTTCTCAGAGGGTACGGCAATAAATGTTGTTCGAATACCGCTTCAATTGTTTCGAGTCCTTCGAGTAAAAGGCCGTCTTGTTCAGAAGAACAGTCATAGATGACGGCACTGGTTGGGCGTGTCACGCGAAAATCACGTGCCGTTTTTTGATCACGCCAAAAAAGCTCCTCCACAAGCTCCGAACGTCGGTCTTCTAAAAACATATCCAAATCGCCACCTGTTTTAAGAAAAAGCGCTTGGGCCATTTCTTCAGAGTATGGTTGATTTTGGTAGAGGATACGCTCTTGTAACGAAAGTAAAAAGTCTCGTGCATATTTTTTTCCTTGAATTTGAGCTGCCTTAAAGTCCAAAGCAATCTGATACGTCAATTGGTAATAGTCATTGCGCGCATCTAAGGTCATCGGTGTTTGTTTTAATGCAAAGGCGATGGTTTTTGGGCTGACAACTGGAACAATCTGCAAATCGATTTTCGCCGCACATCTTTGACTAAAATCAAGTAAAAACTTTTCAGCTTCGGTACAAAACTTGCCGAGTGGATGAATAAATAGATAAATTTCAATCAACGGATAAACCCCCAAGTACTTTTCTTTCAATAAAAGCCAGTCGCTATTTTTTATTCATCCACACTTTAACAGATTCTTATCAAAAGGTGAAATGAAACACTTCCTATTTAACTTTTAAGGCACGAACAATCTTGTTTTCTGCTGGTTGAAATGGGAGGTCTAGTTGGGCTAGCAGCTGAAGAAAGTCTTGTTTGCCCTGTTTTTCTTCAAAGACTTCCAATTCTAATTCGTAATCTTCTTTCCCATGATACCAGCTATGATCAAGGGCGAGTAAACCAATTGGCAGTTTGCGCTCGTAACGTTTGGTTGTGAGTGCTGCAATTGGTGTAAGATCGCTCAAAACGATGCCGGCTTGTTGTAACTGTTTGGCCACTTCACCTGTCGATAAAATTTTTTGTTGGGCAATCAAGGCACGCACGGTTTCTGAAGTGAGTGTATCGGTAATTTCAAGTAAGCCTTTTTTGGCTGTCGGACATTTTAGAGTCAGTTCACCGCCCGTTTCAAACTGGCGAATGCGTAGACCCCAGCGTTTTTGCTGGAGGCTTTGTTGTGGGGTATCAAAATAAAGATTGGTTTGTTTGGTGAAGGTGCTCGCTTCAAACTGGTAATGTTTCTTCACTTTTTGATAATCCTCTTTTTTTAGTAAGGTTTTGTATTCAATTTCGATTTGACGTGCCATTTTTTCCTCCTAGAGTGGGGTGTCCCCGAATTTTGCTCCTTTCATTGTAGCTCACGTGCTTGAAAAGGAAAAGAAATGAAGACTTTGTGCCAGAAGGCTAAAGCTTTTCTTCAATTTGTGCTAAAATAGAAAAGGAATCTGAGTGGAAAGACAAGAGGTGTAACGATGGAAAGAGATTGGGATTTATTTTTAGCACCTTACGAGCAAGCCGTTTCTGAATTAAAGGTGAAATTAAGAGGCATTCGGAAACAATTTCGTGAAACGAGTCAACACGTACCGATTGAATTTGTGACAGGTCGGGTAAAGCCAGTCGATAGTATTTTAGCCAAATCACAATTAAGGAAAATACCGCTCGATCGTTTGGAACCCGAAATGTCTGATATCGCAGGATTGCGCATTATGTGCCAATTCGTCGATGATATTTACCATGTGGTGCAGTTACTTCGCAATCGGAAAGATATGAAAATTATGATTGAACGTGATTATATCGAAAATAAAAAAGCAAGTGGTTATCGTTCCTACCACTTGGTGATTGAGTATCCGGTTCAATTAGTCGATGGAGAAAAATTACTCCTAGTGGAAATTCAAATTCGAACGTTAGCCATGAACTTTTGGGCAACGATTGAACATTCCTTAAACTACAAGTACCAAGGGGATTTTCCAGAAGAAATTAGCGAACGGTTAAAAAGAGCAGCGGAAGCAGCCCATCAATTAGATGAAGAAATGTCAAACATCCGCGTGGAAATTCAAGAAGCCCAACGCTTATTTTCTCATGGCAAAGGGGCAACGGATGAATACAACTATCAAATAGGAACCGAGTGGGGGGATTTGAAATAATGGCCTGTTTAAAAGTGGCTCTTGTTCATAACCAATCGGAAAAATCGGTAGCAGTTGCTACAACCTTAAAAAAATTATTGCTCACTTCAGGCAACTTGATTGATCAAGAGGACCCGGAAATTGTCATTTCAGTGGGGGGCGATGGCACCTTGCTGTCTGCCTTTCATTTGTATATTCATAAGTTGGATCAAGTCCGTTTTTTAGGGGTCCATACCGGGCATTTGGGTTTTTACACCGATTGGCGCGATTACGAGTTAGAAGAATTGGTCGACTCGCTTTGTAACAACCAAGAAGAAAATGTGAGCTATCCGCTTTTGGACGTCGTGATTCGCTACCGGGATGGTCGGGCGGATAAACATTTCTTTGCTTTAAACGAATCGACGATTAAACGAGAACACCGGACGATGGTGGCGGATGTGTATTTAAAAGAAGATTTGTTTGAACACTTTCGCGGAGATGGGCTGTCGGTTTCGACACCCACAGGTTCCACCGCCTACAACAAAAGTATCGGAGGCGCCGTCTTGCATCCCAGCATTGAAGCGATGCAGCTAACCGAGATAGCCTCGTTAAATAATCGGGTGTTTCGCACGATAGGCTCGCCAATTGTGGTCTCAAAAGATGACTGGATTGAAGTTCGCTTGCCAGAAAGTATGGATCACTTAGTCACCGTCGATCAATTTAGCATCCAACAAGCCGATGTCGCGTCCGTTTATTACCGCGTGGCACCAGAAAAAATACGTTTTGCTTCCTACCGACACATGGATTTTTGGCGTCGCGTGCGAGAAGCATTTATTGGAGATTTAACTTAAAATGAAGTTTCATTATTTGTATCAAAAAGAAGAAAAACAACAGGTGAAATTTTTTCTATACGAGCAAGGCATTTCACGCCGCTTATTAGCCAAGATTAAGTTTCAAGGAGGACAAATTCTGGTTAATCAAGTGGAGGAGAATGTTCTCTATTTTTTACAGTCCGGCGATGAAGTGACGATTCTCATTCCCGATGAAGGAGAGCACGAAACCCTCGTACCAGACCAAACACCCATTACAATTGTTTTTGAAGATGAACATGTTTTAATCGTCAACAAACCGACCGGAGTTTCCTCTATTCCGGCGCAATACCATCCGAATAATTCCATGGCCAATCGCGTCAAGGCTTATTATCAAAGTCAAGGTTACGTCAATCAAGTGGTACACGTTGTGACACGACTTGATCGAGATACCTCGGGCTTAATGGTGTTTGCCAAACATGGTTTTGCTCATGCCAAACTCGACGAGCAGCTACGCGCGCGCACGTTTCATAAGAAATACCAAGCGCTCGTAGGAGGCGAGGTTGAGAGTTTGCAAGCACACGGATGGTTGCGGCAACCAATTGGCCGTGACTTGCGTTCGATCATGAAACGCCAAGTGAGCGAAACGGGTCGGGAAGCGGAGACGGAGTACTGGTTAGTGAAAAAAGATGAGACCCTTGCCTTGGTCGATATTCAACTACATACAGGCCGTACGCATCAAATTCGCGTCCATTTTTCGGCCAATGGTTGGCCTTTGGTGGGCGATGAAATGTATGAGGGGCGAATGGACTTGCCTTTACAACGACAAGCATTGCATTGCTATGACTTGCAATTCTTCCATCCGTTTACAAAAGAACCGCTCCATTTTCAACAGGCACTTCCTGAAGATATGGCGGAAATCTTAAGAAATATTGGTTAGAGAGGTGAAAAACAGTGGATGAAAATCAAGCATTAGATATCCGCTATACCCAATTAAAAAATGACCTAGAAGCCCAAGATTTGACGCGTTTTCGTGAAGGGTTTTTAGATTTACATATCTATGAACAAGGCCAGTTTTATCAATCGCTTGATGAAGGCCAACGCAATCAAATGTACTTTTATCTATCGCCTAAAGAGATGGCGGACATGTTTGACTTAATTGAAGAAGATGAAGAAACATTAAAGGGCTATTTAGCAGAAATGCGTCCGAGTTATGCAGCTGAAATGTTTGCTTCGATGTATACCGATAATGCGGTCGATTTATTGAATTTATTAGGAAAAAAAGACACAGCGAAATACTTGAGTTTAATGTCTGAAGAAGAAGCCAAAGAAATCAAAGAGTTACTGCATTATGAAGATGAAACCGCTGGAGCGATTATGACGACAGAATATGTCGCCTTAGTCGCTGATCAAAGCGTGGGTGAGGCGATGCAGGTTCTAAAAAAGGAAGCTGCGGTCGCTGAAACGATTTATTACTTGTATGTGGTGAACCAAGCCAATCAATTAGTTGGTGTTATTTCGTTAAGAGATTTAATTATCAACGAAGACGAAGCCTTAATTCAAGACGTCATGAGTGAACGGGTACTTTCGGTGCATGTCGGTGACGATCAATTTGACGTGGCTCAAACTTTTCGTGATTACGACTTTCTTGCTTTACCCGTTACGGACTATGAAGACCACTTGTTAGGCATTGTGACTGTCGATGATATTATTGACGTCATTGATGATGAAGCGACGAGTGATTATTCTGGTTTGGCTGGGGTAAACGTCGAAGAAGTCAGTGAAAGTCCTTGGAAGGCCGCGACTCGGCGCTTGCCCTGGTTGATTACCTTGCTCTTTCTAGGGATGGCAACGGCAACTTTGATTGGAGAGTATGAAGTGCTTGTCAGTGAAGCGAGTATTTTAGCCGTCTTTATTTCCTTAATTACAGGGACGGCTGGTAATGCCGGTACGCAATCGCTAGCAGTTGCGGTGCGCCGTCTTGCCATTAGTGATGATAAAACCAACTCTTTTATTCGGGTCTTATTATCTGAAATTATGACAGGCTTGGTGACGGGAGCGATTACCGGACTGACGATTTTTACGATTGTCGCTTTATGGAAAGGAAATCCAATTCTGGGCTTTGTCATTGGGATTGCTATGATGGCAGCTATTACGGTGGCGAATTTAGCCGGCAGTTTGATTCCAATGTTAATGGATCGTTTAGGTTTTGATCCGGCGGTTGCCAGTGGCCCTTTCATTACAACCCTTAGTGATTTAACGAGTGTCTTAATTTATTTTAATATTGCGGCTCTTTTTATGCAGTATTTTATTTAAAGGAAAATGAGGTGGAATGAATGAGTAAAAGATGGACGATACAAGAAATTCGGGACTTTGTTGAAAAAAATTCAGATACGAAATTACTGACCAAAGACTTTACCGGGTTTTCACAAAAGCTCCTATTTGAATGTGCTTGTGGCAATCAGTTTGAAAAAAACTTCAAAAAATTTAAAAACAATCACCAACGAAAATGTGACGTGTGTCAACCGCCGAAAGCGTCACGTTAATTTGAAATATTGAAAAAAACAACTACCTTTTACAAGAAAAGTTGGTTTTTTCTCTGAAATCCTAACCTTAGCTTGCATGAAAAGGATAAAAAATGCACATACGACAAAGACGCCTCTTCCTACCAACCAGCTGTCGGTAAGAAGAGGCGTTTTGTTTTATTTAGATAATGAGAAGGGTAGGTCTTCAGCTGTTACTGTTCTTGGTGTTGGAACGGTACCTAATTGATAGTCAATCGTTCCACCTTGCATTAAGTCTGCATGGTCAAAGAATAATTTGCTGTGAACGTTATCGTTCCGTTTGGTTTCATGTAAGAACTGTTGTTGCGGGTAGTTTGGTGATGCTTTGATTGCTAATTTTTCGCCATTTGATAAGTGAATCGTTGCTTTACTTACTAAAGGCATACCGATCACATACTCACCAGAACCTGGTGTTACTGGGTAGAAACCTAAGCTGTTAAAGATATACCAACCAGCCATACTGCCGTTATCTTCATCTCCTGGATACCCTTCAGCTGTTGCATTGAAGACTTGTGTCATTGTTTGTTTTAACAAAGGTTGTGCCATTTCTGGTTTTCCGATGTAGCTAAATAAGAATGGTAAGTGGAAGCTTGGTTGATTTGAAATGGCAAATTGGCCAAACTCGATTGCTGCCATTTCGCTCATCTCATGGATTTCAAAACCGTAGCCATCAACGTTGTAACGCGGTGCTTGGTTATTTAATTCGATTAATTTCTTCTCGAAAGGAGCTGCGCCACCATGTTCTTTGATTAAGCCGGCGAAATCTTGGAAGACAGCAAAGCTGCTTTGCCACGCGCTACCTTCTGCGTAGTCACGTCCCCAACGAACGTCTAGGAAGTTCTCACGGAAGTTGCCCTCTTTATCTTTAGCAATCATGAAGCCTTCTTCTTTATTGAAGATGTTGCGGTAGTTTAATGATTGTTCTGCGTAATAAGTCGCTGTTTCTGTTTCACCTAAAACAGTTGCCACTTGGCTAATACAGTAGTCACTGTAGGCATAGTCTAAAGTATGGTTTACGGACTCGTGGTAATCACTTGGGACATAACCAAATTTCAAGTAATCCAGTGTTCCTTGACGCCCGTAGTTTGAATCTTCACTTTGGACCGTTGCTGCTTTTTTCATTGCTTCAAGGAGTGCTGGCATTAAGTCCGAACGAATTCCTTTGACCGCCGCGTCCGCAATGACTGCATCAATTAAGGTACCAGGCATGAGGCCACGCTCATCTGGAGATAACCATTTTGGCAAGAAGCCTGTTTCATTGTAGCTGTTTAAGAAACCTTCCAGCATTTCTTCGTATTTTTCTTTAGCAATTAGTGAGTACATTGGGTAGACCGTTTTGTAAGTATCCCAGAAACCGTTGTTTGTATAAAGAACGCCTGGACGCACTTTTTTACTGTAAGTATCATAGTGGATTTTTTCGTTATCCGCATTGATTTCATAGAAAGTCTGTGGGAATAAGAACATCCGGTAGAAGTTATGGTAGAACGTTTCTGTCTGTGACTTGTCTTGATGCTCGACTTCGATACGGCTTAAGTAACCTTCCCATTCTGTTAAACTTTTCTCCAAATATTCTGCCGCGGTTTGTTCTTCTTCTCGTGATAAGTTTAAGCTGGCTTGCTCTAAACTAATGAAAGAAGTACCAAAGCGCATATTTTGTTGCTTAATGTCTCCGAAACGTACGATGAAGCTGCCATCTTCTCCGACTTCTTTGATTGCTTCAGAAGTAATGGCTTGTTCGAATGCTAGGGTAAAGTAGAATTTAAAGTCGCTATCTTCACAACCAGAGAAATTAATCACTTGTCCTTGAAGCGTATGCGCATCCACTTGTTCCACTTCGTAACGTCCTGGCAGCGTCAGCATGAATCCGGCATTTTTATCCGAATAGTTCATTTCTAAAATCCCACCATACATACTTGGAATCATTGTCGAAGTGAGGCCGTAGCGTAATTGTGTCACGCTCACGTGGGTTGGACGGAACGTACTTTCATTTGGACGGTAGGAGCTTTGTGCATGGAAAGTGCTAGCTTGATGGACATCGCCACTAATCGGTGTGAATAAGACACGGCTGAAATCACCCATCCATGGACTTGGTTGATGTGTTAAGCGGTAGCCTTGGAAGGTACGATCTTCTGGATGGAACCACCAGCTACCTTTTTGATCGGTTGTTTGGACACCGAAAAAGTTCATTCCAAAAGGAACACCGGTGTATGGTAAGCTGTTTCCGTTTGAAAAGCTGTGTTGATTGGCTGTCGCGTGTCTTGTATCAATTGTGTGTGTAATCATTTGTTAGATTCTCTCCTTTGTTGATTGTCTTTTTATTAAATGCACTGGGACTTTGATGTCTTGAGGCATTTTTTTTGTTTTTAACCAAGTAATTAATGTCTCACCAGCAATCGCACCAATTAAAATAAAATCTTGGGCGACGGTTGTGAGAGGTGGGTCTACAAAGCGCGATGCTTGAATGTCGTCAAAGCCAATGATGGAATAGTCATTTGGGACATGGTAATCATGTTGTTTTAAAATTCGCATCGCTTCAATGGCAACCAGGTCGTTTTCACAAACAATCCCCGTGACTTTTGTTTCTTCCAAATACTCAATTAAATCGTGATTCGTGGCTTTTTCATCCCCTGAAGAAGTATGAAAGGAAATGTTTGCTTTGTTCAAGGCCTTTAAATAACCGACGTAACGATTTTTAACGGATTGAGGATGGGTTGTATGACCAAATAGGTAAGCAATCCGTTGATGACCTTCATCAATTAATTGCTGGGTCGCAAGAAAGCCACCATCGACGTTGTCTGATAAAATCGTTGGGAAGTTCAATTCAAAGTGCTTCTTATCCAGTACGATGACTGGGAAGTTTTTCATTGAAAATTTGACTAAAATATCCAGATACAAATCGGTATCTTCTGCATAGTAAATGATGCCGTCGTATTCTTGGGTCATTTCTTTGACCGATTTTTGTTGAAATACATCTAAGGTTGCCATGGAAACTTCGATTTGTTCTTTTTGTAGTGTAGGCAGCAAGCCTTCTGTAAAGTTTCCAACAGATAAGTCATTCAAGAAGGGAAGTAGAAACAATACTTTTTTATGTTTGATTGGAACTATCTCTTCAATCGTTGTTTCAACGTCTTTGGCTTTCACAAAACTACCTTTTCCGCGAACACGATAGATTAAATTGGCTTGCTCTAATTCATTTAAGGCACGTTTGGAAGTAATTCGACTCACCTGATAACGATCAGCTAATTCCTTTTCAGTCGGAAGTTGTTCTTCGGCTGCAAGCCTGCCAGACAAAATCTCTTCTTTTAAATCAATTAGTATTTTTTTATAGAGGGGTTGGCTCATGAAATTCTCCTTTCTTACAGTAGTTGATATATCATATTATGATAATAGCATAGATTAAAAGAAAATTAAATAAAAATATTTTGCTGAAAACGTAGACAAATCGAAAAAAAGAGGGTACAATACGTTTGTAAGATATATCAAATTGATGGAGGATGAACTAAATGGCTTACAAAGATATACCAACTTCAGTACAAAACTTTATGGATATGATCACAGAAAAATGTGGAACCGAACATGCCGATTGGGCAAAAAACTTTAATGCAGGCTTTGCAAATACTTTATTAACAACTGTTAAACGTCATGAAGATGGCACAAGCTTCTTATTAACAGGTGATATTCCTGCAATGTGGTTACGTGACTCCACTGCTCAAGTCCGTCCATACTTAGTGATTGCAAAAGAAGATGAAGATTTAGCTGATATGATCAGTGGTTTAGTTAAAAAACAATTCTTCTATATTAATATCGATCCTTATGCGAATGCTTTCAACGAAGAAGCAAACGGCGCAGGACATCAAGATGACTATACTGTAATGAACGATTGGATTTGGGAACGTAAATATGAGATTGACTCCTTAGCATACCCAACCCAACTTGCTTATCTATTATATAAAAACACTGGTCGTACGGATCAATTCAACGAAGACTTCGTTGAAGGAATCAAAAAAATCTTGCATGTTTTCAAAACAGAACAAGATCACCGTAAATCACCTTATAACTTCGTACGTGACACATGGAGAGCGGAAGATACATTAATCAACCATGGTCGTGGTGTAGAAGTGGCACCAACAGGTATGACATGGTCCGGTTTCCGTCCAAGTGATGATGCATGTGCAGGCGGCGGTTATTTAGTTCCATCAAACATGTTTGCTGTCGTTGTTTTAGGCTATGTAGAAGAAATCTTCTCAACGATCTTAGATGATGCAGCAATCGTTGCAGAGGCGAAAAAATTACGCGAAGAAATCGAAGCGGGAATTGAAGCACACGGACGCACAACAAACGCTGCGGGTGAAGATGTTTATGCTTATGAAGTAGACGGCCTAGGCAATGCTTCATTAATGGATGACAGTAACGTACCAAACTTAATCGCTGCACCATACTTAGGTTATGGTTCAATGGATGACGAGCGTTACCTACGTACGCGTAAAACATTATTAAGCAAAGAAAACCCATACTTCTATGAAGGAAAATACGCAAAAGGAATTGGTTCATCACATACACCAGAAAACTACGTATGGCCAATCGCAATGGCAATGGAAGGTATGACAACGAATGATAAAGCTGAAAAAGAGCGTATCTTAAACACATTAGTTGCGACTGATGCAGGAACAAACTTAATGCACGAAGGGTTTGACGTTGATAATCCAGATAACTTTACACGCGAATGGTTCTCATGGGCAAACATGATGTTCTGTGAGTTAGTCATGGATTACTTCGATATCCGCGTTGAAAAATAATAAATCGAAAAGGAGCACACACTTATTATGAAGAAAAAAGTTTATATTATCTCTCATAGTCACTGGGACCGTGAGTGGTACTTACCTTATGAGCAACACCATATGTTATTAGTTGAATTAATGGATGACTTATTAGAGTTATTCGAAACAGACCCAGATTTCAATAGCTTCCACTTAGACGGACAAACGATTCTTTTAGATGACTACTTAGAAGTTCGCCCTGAAAAACGTGACGCCGTTCAAAAAGCCATTGATGATGGAAAACTACGGATTGGTCCTTTCTACATTTTACAAGATGACTTCTTGATTAGTTCTGAGTCAAACGTACGTAACATGTTAATTGGAATGGAAGATAGTAAAAAATGGGGGACACCGGTTAAATTAGGTTACTTCCCAGATACTTTTGGAAATATGGGACAAGCACCACAAATGATGAAAAAAGCAGGCCTTGAGTCTGCAGCATTTGGCCGTGGTGTAAAACCAATTGGCTTTGATAACCAAGTATTAGAAGCAGAAAGCTATTCTTCTCAATACTCTGAAATGTGGTGGAAAGGTCCAGACCAATCGGAAATCTTCGGTTTATTGTTTGCTAACTGGTACAGTAACGGAAATGAAATTCCAGCTGAAAAAGAAGCAGCAATTAAGTTCTGGGATCAAAAATTAAAAGACGTTGAGCAATTTGCTTCAACGAAACACTTATTAATGATGAACGGGGTTGACCATCAACCGGTTCAAAAAGATGTTGCGCAAGCAATTAAATTAGCGAACGAGTTATACCCAGACTATGAGTTCATTCACTCAAACTTCACAGATTACTTAGAAGCCGTTCAAAGTGACTTGCCAGAAGACATTGGTACGGTTGAAGGCGAATTGACTTCACAAGAAACAGATGGCTGGTTCACTCTAGCGAACACGTCTTCTGCTCGTGTTTACTTAAAACAATGGAACACACGTGTGCAACGTCAATTAGAAAATATCGCTGAGCCGCTTGCGACAATGGCTTACGAAGTGACTGGGAAATACCCACACGATGAATTAACTTACGGTTGGAAAACCTTAATGCAAAACCACCCACACGATTCTATCTGTGGTTGTTCGGTTGATGAAGTGCACCGTGAAATGATGCCGCGTTTTGAAAAAGCAAATGAAGTTGGTAAGTACGTAGCCAATGAAGCTGTTCGTCAATTAACAGAAAAAATCGATACGACAGACTTCCCAGAAGGTAGCTTCCCATTTGTTGTCTTTAACACGAATGGTTTAGCAAAATCAGGCGATGCTGTGGTTGATATCGAATTAGAACGTAAGACGTTTGCAGAAGGCTGGCCGGCACAACTATATCGTCAATTAGAAGAAGTGGAAAAAGGCGAGTACCATGTGATTGATAAAGAAGGAAACGTGGTTGCAGCAGTGATTTCTGAAGAAGAGATCCGTTTTGACTATGATTTACCAAAAGATGCCTTCCGTATTCCATTCATGGAGCGTTACGTGACCGTTGAAATGCCTGTGAAAGACATGGCTCCTTATTCATGGGAAACGTATGCTTTAGTACCAGGTAAGGTTGAAGCAAAAGCAGGTCAATTAGCCAATGATGCAGGTACTGTGATTGAAAACGACTTAATGAAAGTGGAAATTGCTGAAAATGGTTCATTAGCAATTACTGATAAATCTTCAAACGTAACAGTTGATAATTTAGCAGTCTTTGAAAACGTGGGCGATATTGCCAACGAATATATCTTCAAACAACCAGAAGGCGACAAAGCGATCCTTTCTTCTGATGTGAAGGCAGCTATCAAAGTGGTTTCAAATACAGCGGATAAAGCAGTGATTGAAATCACTCATGTATTAGACATTCCTGTATCAGCAGATGAATTATTAGAAAAAGAACAAAAAATGGTCATTGGTTTCACTGCGCGTAAAGCACAACGTTCGAAAGAAACCGCACCGCTTGCAATTAAAACACTTGTAACAATTACAAGTGATAGCAAGAAAGTCGACTTCGAAACGAGCTTAAACAACCAAATGAAAGACCACCGTCTACGTGTGTTATTCCCAACTGGTTTAGTTGGCGTAGAAACGCATGAAGCAGATAGTATTTATGAAGTAGTAAAACGTCCAAATGGCGTAAGCGCAAGCTGGAAAAACCCAACAAACCCGCAACACCAACACGCATTTGCAAACATTCATGATGCAAAACGTGGGGTAACGGTTGGAAACTACGGATTAAATGAATACGAAGTGGAAAACAATGATACGATTGCTGTAACCTTGTTACGTGCAGTTGGTGAATTAGGTGACTGGGGTTACTTCCCAACACCAGAAGCACAATGTATTGGAGAATTCACTTTCAACTACAGTGTAGAACTACATGGTGAGCCGGAGTCTCGTTACGAAACTTACCAAAACACCTATACGGCACAAGTACCATTTACAACCGCTCAAATCGCAATCCAAGAAGGAACACTTGCTTCAAGTCGTGTCTTTGTTGAATTAGAAGGCGACTTGTTCGTTCCAACGGCATTAAAACGTCGTAAAGGCGATAACCATATCATCTTACGTGGTTACAACATGGCAGATACTGACCGTGACTTAACTATCAAGAAAGATGACGTTCAACCAGAATTATTAAACCTCTTAGAAGAAAAAATGGACGAAGCGTACCCAGAAAAACTTGGCGCGTATGAAATCCGTACTGTTGGTTTAGGCGAATAATTCAATTTTTTACCCACACATTCACCGAGGGGCGCTGACACCTGTCAACGCCCCTCGGTTTTTTGGTTGTTCGTCAAATCGTGTGGCTAGACCCGAAATGAGTAAAAATAATCGTCAGAAACGGTAGAGGAATGCTTTCTCTATCGTTTTTTGTTGGCTTGAAAAAAGAGGGGAAACCTCCCGCTCTTCCCGCTCTTCTGCGAAAAATCGCCTTGTGGTCGGAAGCTGCGAGACCACCTCGAACCTGTTGAGTATCTAGTCGATCGGAATCCTTGGAAAGTGATATTTTCGTCTGTCAAGCCAAGCATGACTCTCGTATTATTGTCCATGAGGCTTCACTTCTGATTCGTGTTTGTTTTGGTTGACTAGATCGTATCAGTTTGAGGCCATTTTTTGTTTTAAAAAATGAAAAAAGTGTTGCAGGAAAATCTTATAGAGATTTCTCCATCAACACCAAATAGGATACAAACCAGTTTTTTACGAACGTTTGACGGATAAAAGGGAAACAATAAGGACAAAATTTTGCCTTTTCTTGAAGTTTTTCAGAGTCAAATGACTTTTGTCACACCGGCTATTTGGGGTTTTAAATGCGAGTGGTCGATTAGAAGGAGTTCGTTGGAAGGTAAGAAAAACTGAATAGACAAACAGGCCCGAATCCTCTTTCTACAAGAAGGGCATTCGGGCCTGTTGTCTTTTTGATTAGAAGAACTGCGTATCACTCATCGCGGTTTCTTCAAGGAGCCATTCACCGTCAATCTTCACAAATGTGTGATTGGCTTCGGTGATATGATTGCGGTATTTTTCGGTACCTTCGTTGACGGTTTTTTGTCGCGCTTTGACAAGAATCCGCTCGCCGTCTTCTTTGATTACTTCAAAAGAGACTAAGGTGTGCTTGACATCATACGTTTCGAAAAAAGGCACCATTTCTTTTTTTGTTGCTTCGCGGGCTTCAGGTACTAAGGTGCTGAGGTAGGTTTCAAGATCTTCCTCATTTGCCGCTTGTAAGTTTTTTTCGAGTAATGCGTAAACGGCTAAGACATCTTCTTCGTTGGTGATTTTTCCTTTGATTTCGACTTGTCCAGGTTTTTGATTGATTTGATTGCTGATTTCACTTGCCTGATTAAAGTAATTTAAAACAAAAACCAGAAAGATTAGGCCAGCAAGGCCAATAAGTATTTTTTTTACCATCTTTGCTTCCCCCAAATTGTGACGTTTAGACGTCGGATAACTTGCTTGGACTAATTATACCATGATAGAGGTTGCGACCGATAATTGTTCCTTTCGTCATTGGATATGGACCATCAAAATGTAGACGTGTTGCCTCAAGTTCTTCGACTGCTTGATCGTTTTCAATCCAAGCCTCTAGTCGCCAAATCGTGGTATCGATACGGCCTAAAATGCCGCTGTAGCGAATGTCTAAGACTTCCCAACCGAATGCCTTGCTTGCTTTAAACCATAACGCTCGATGTCCGATACGCAAAGCTTGAACTTGTTCTTTTAGTTGAGCCACTGTTTTGATTAAAGTGGTCATACGTGCTTTATCGTTTGCTAAGTATGCTTCTTGGAGATGAATGCCTAGATCTGTTTTTGTGACAAGCAGTTCAGCCAAGCGTGTATAGTGTTGGAAAAGGGCAGCCGTATGTGTGGAAACGGTCGCTCCTGCTAAATCTTTGGCTAGGTCTTCGTAGTGTTTGGTTAATTCATAGTGGGAGATGGTTTCATCGTAAAGACCTAAAAGCAAATCTTGGTACAAAATAATTTTACTGATTGCAGAACCGCTAGGGTTATTCTCAGCAACTCCTGGTGTTTGGTCAAAGCGATCAAGCAATAAAAAGCTTTCCATCGACTCGTCTTGCATTTCCATCAAGCGTTGCGCAAGCAATTCATCAGAAACTTCTTCATTAAATTGGTGTTCTGCGAAGAGTTGTAGGCCAAGTAATGCCGCATCCAATGGTGTTTCGGCACCATCATCTCCCCAAAGTGTTGCGTAAACCGAAGAAATCCCTTGTTTTTTACAAGCGGCTAGCGCAGCATTTGTTGAAACAATTGTTTTCCCATAGTTCGGCGCGATCCCGTTAAAGGTCCAGATACCACCAGCAAAGACGATTGGTTTTTCTAATAATTTATGACTGGTTAATAAATTGTCGTATTCTGATTCCTCATGATGGTAGTAATCCCAGTAAACCATTTTGACATTCGGAATGCTTTTCACGACGTCTGTTGGAATCTCAAATTCAGGGTCGTAGTAATCGCCTGTTTTTGAGCCAAGACGAAAGTACATATCGCTCCACATTTCTACTTCTAAATCGAGGCTGTCGGTAATCTTCAGGACTTGTGCCAAATGACGGTTCATTAAATCAAAGCGATTGGCAAAGCCATTTTTTTGTAAGTAACGACCTAAGCCAAGTGTATGTGCCTCGTCCATCCCAATATGGATCTTTTTCGTCCGGAAAGGTTTGGAAGCGGCCTGAATGGCTTTTTCTAAAAATTCATAGGTTTTTGGTTCATCGACCAGTAAAATATCTTCCGTGTCACGGAACTCGCGCGAAAAGTTCCATTTCAGTGGATTTTTTAAATGACCTAAGACTTGAATGGAAGGAATCACTTCGATACCTAAGGCGAAACCATAATCATCAATCGCTTTTAACTCTTCATAAGTATAGCGTCCACGTAAATAGCCGAAGTAAGGGTATTCGGGAATCTCGTAAGTATCTTCCATATAAAGCATGAATTGATTCAGTCCCAATGTACTACACGTTTCTAATAATTCTTTCATTTTTGCAAGGGTTGGTACGGCGTTTCGGGAAGTATCAACCATGGGACCAATCAAATGAAAATGTGGAGTTTCCGTTAAATGGTAAGTGGGCTCGTCCCAGTGATTCAGTAATAAAGTTAAACCGCGAAAAAGGTGAGCCGGTTCACCAAAAGTGATGGTCGCTTTCTCTGCTGTTTTTGCTACAAGGAGTTGTTTTCCTTGTTCGATTAACTCGATGGTATACCCGTCTTCTTGAATGGTATATCCTAGTTTGGTTGAAAGGAGGTCTAAACCTGCTTCAACTTGTTTTAAATCGCCAGTAAAATATATCGCTTTCATTTTATGCTGCTCCTTTTTGTTTGATTCAAAGTTAGTATAGTATAAAAAGCCGCTCTTGTGCAAAATATAGAAAAGATACACATTGAAAGGGGTTAATACATAGTCAACTTGCACAAAAATGAGTCCTATTTACCAAGTAATTCGATGATTAAAGACGGAAAAAAAGGAAAAAAGAAGGAAAGAAACGTTGATATACCAATGGTTGTAAGCGGGTCAAAATCTACATATTGAGAACCATTGGAAAACAAGGTAACCTGAAAACGTGTTCAGCAAGCAAATGATTTTGAAGGGGGAAAAAACATGGAGTTAACGGGCAATAAGCCGCAATTAACTGCGCAACAAAAGAAAAGAGAAAAAAGAAAAAAAAGCATCTTGGCTAGTCGTCAATTGTACGTCTTTATTTTACCAGCATTCTTAGCATTCTTTATTTTCTCATACGTACCAATGTATGGTGTGATGATCGCATTCAAAGACTACATTCCAACATTAGGAGTCTGGGGGAGTCCTTGGGTTGGATTCAAACATTTCCAACGTTTCTTTGATTCTTACTATTTCTGGGATCTATTAAAAAATACATTAGGCATTAGCATTTATTCGCTAGTTGTAGGGTTCCCATTACCAATTATTTTAGCATTAGCTTTAAATGAGATTAAAGATGGTCCATTAAAGAAATTCTCACAAACGGTTACTTATGCACCAAACTTTATTTCAACCGTTGTTATGGTCGGAATGATCTTAGCTTTCTTAAACCCATCAACAGGGATTATCAACCACGTGATTGAGTTCTTCGGAATGCAACCTATTTCATTTATGGAAGATCCACGTTGGTTTAAAACGGTTTATGTGTTATCTGGTGTTTGGCAAGGAACGGGTTGGGGTTCGGTTATCTACCTCGCAGCCTTGGCAGGAGTCGATACTCAGTTACATGAAGCAGCAGTGGTGGATGGCGCGACACGTTTACAACGGATCTGGCACATTAACTTACCAAC
>NZ_JBTXLU010000006.1:0-149256 GCF_054871745.1 Enterococcus sp. LJL98
GGTTCGACTCCTCTTGGGTGCATCGTTACATATTGTACGGGAAGTAGCTCAGCTTGGTAGAGCACTTGGTTTGGGACCAAGGGGTCGCAGGTTCGAATCCTGTCTTCCCGATAGTAAATTTAGGGGCCTTAGCTCAGCTGGGAGAGCGCCTGCCTTGCACGCAGGAGGTCAGCGGTTCGATCCCGCTAGGCTCCATATCATTTTTAATAAATGATTTTTTGTTCGCGGTGTAGCTCAGATGGCTAGAGCGTTCGGTTCATACCCGAAAGGTCGGGGGTTCGATCCCCTTCGCCGCGATTTTTAGAGCTTGGACCTTTAGCTCAGTTGGTTAGAGCAGACGGCTCATAACCGTCCGGCCGTAGGTTCGAGTCCTACAAGGTCCATCTTTTCTTTATGGATTTGTAGGTATAGGGCATTATTTTTACACCGGAGGATTACCCAAGTCCGGCTGAAGGGAACGGTCTTGAAAACCGTCAGGCGGGTAAAACCGTGCGGGGGTTCGAATCCCTCATCCTCCTTTGCTGAGAAACACAATAAGTTATTATTGATGTTGAACAGTACTTGGCAAACAAAGTGAGCGAAGTTACCTTTGTAATCATTGTTAGTCAAACTTATTCTTTTGAATGTTCATACATTCCTTATCGCGGGATGGAGCAGTTCGGTAGCTCGTCGGGCTCATAACCCGAAGGTCGTAGGTTCAAATCCTACTCCCGCAATTTACTATTATTTATAGTAATTAAACATTATAACAAAAATATCCATATGGTTTGGTAGTTCAGTTGGTTAGAATGCCTGCCTGTCACGCAGGAGGTCGCGGGTTCGAGTCCCGTCCAGACCGCCATGCGGGTGTAGTTTAGTGGTAAAACCACAGCCTTCCAAGCTGTCGTCGCGAGTTCGATTCTCGTCACCCGCTTTTGTTTTTGTTATAACGGGCCTATAGCTCAGCTGGTTAGAGCGCACGCCTGATAAGCGTGAGGTCGATGGTTCGAGTCCATTTAGGCCCATTCATCTATTTTGGTCCGTTGGTCAAGCGGTTAAGACACCGCCCTTTCACGGCGGTAACACGGGTTCGAATCCCGTACGGATCATTTATATATGTTATACCGGAGGATTACCCAAGTCCGGCTGAAGGGAACGGTCTTGAAAACCGTCAGGCGGGTAAAACCGTGCGGGGGTTCGAATCCCTCATCCTCCTTTGCTGAGAAACACAATAAGTTATTATTGATGTTGAACAGTAACTGGCAAACAAAGTGAGCGAAGTTACCTTTGTCATCATTGTTAGTCAAAAATATTTTTTTGAATGTTTATACATTCTTTATCGCGGGATGGAGCAGTTCGGCAGCTCGTCGGGCTCATAACCCGAAGGTCGTAGGTTCAAATCCTACTCCCGCAATTTACTAGTAATAGTAAAAAGTTTCAAGGTTTGGTAGTTCAGCTGGTTAGAATGCCTGCCTGTCACGCAGGAGGTCGCGGGTTCGAGTCCCGTCCAGACCGTTTTTCAAAGTTATATGGCTCGGTAGCTCAGTTGGTAGAGCAATGGATTGAAGCTCCATGTGTCGGCGGTTCGATTCCGTCTCGCGCCATTACCCATCGCGGGTGTAGTTTAGTGGTAAAACCACAGCCTTCCAAGCTGTCGTCGCGAGTTCGATTCTCGTCACCCGCTTTTGGAAATTGGGGCCTATAGCTCAGCTGGTTAGAGCGCACGCCTGATAAGCGTGAGGTCGATGGTTCGAGTCCATTTAGGCCCATTTACAAAGCCATTATTGGTTTTGGGGAAGTACTCAAGAGGCTGAAGAGGCGCCCCTGCTAAGGGCGTAGGTCGAGTGATCGGCGCGAGGGTTCAAATCCCTCCTTCTCCGTTTTAAAAGGTCCGTTGGTCAAGCGGTTAAGACACCGCCCTTTCACGGCGGTAACACGGGTTCGAATCCCGTACGGATCATTTCTGAAGTATTCTGTGAGAATGCTTCTTTTTTTTGTTCAAAACTCTTATGGTATGCGCTTTTACAAAAAAGCATCGGCGATTTTGTCCAATGCTTTTTTATTTTCCAGAAAAATCATCTGAACCCTTCAATTAGAGGGCTAATCAAACGCAATAGTAGTCAACGATGTGAGGTGGTTTTGAAAAGTTGATTCAAATACCGCGTGCAGAGGCATTTTTGTGTTCGATCAATCGATGAACACCTTGGATAAAGCGTAGAAGATAGTTAGAAAACTAAAAGAATCAGGGCAACGAGTGATGGAAAATACGCTGCTCTGATTTCCTGAACTTCATCGCAATAATCTTTTTAGGGTTGATTGATGGCTTCTTTAAAGAAGGGAATGAGTAAGGTTGCAATTTTCTTATAGCCTTCATTATTGAGATGGAAATAGTAATGGACAAGGTTAAAATCATCGACAAAATCTTGTGGGACATCGAGCGGATCAATGGGACTATGAGTGTATAAATCACAAAAAGGCAAGCCATATAGTTGGGCAATTTGTCTGATTGTTTGAGAGTAAATGGCAGGTAATTCACCGTGTGTTTGCTTAAAAACTTTGTAGGGAATGATTAGCAGAATTTGAACGTGTGGGGCACGATTTAAGACGTCTTCAATCATGGTTTGATAGGCACCACAAAAAGTAGACGCATCAAAAGGATGCCCCTTTTCTTCGATTTGGCCAAAGGTAGAGGTAGACATTTTATTAAAATTATTAATTCCAACAAAAAAAGAAACGCCTTGGTAGTGGGCATAATCAAAGTTCAAGGATCGTTGACAAACGTCTTGGACGGTATTACCTGAGATTCCTTGATTTTCAATTTTGATTTCTAACTCTTGTTCTAGGTGTGTTTGATAACCTTGGCATTTTTGATTAGGCTGACGGGTAAATGCTAGAAATTGTTTTTGATCATACCAGGTGACAGAATCACCAAAGGCGACCCAATTTTTTTTCATTTTTTTCGACTCCAATCGCTGGTTTTATGAAATAGCCGAAAATACTCATGACTGTAAGTATGAGAAATCCAACTAATCTTTAGTATAAATCAAATTTCCCTCCTTCGAAAGAGCGGTTTCAAGGTATAATAGAGAAAATAGAAATGAGGTGTTTTTTTGGAAGAAAAAAAACTGTTTGGAAAAAAGCCCAATATCATCTTGATTGTTTCAGATGATCACGGATATGGTGATCTATCCTTTTATCAAAAAGATGCTACCGTTCATACGCCCAATCTGGATCGTTTGCGAAAGGAAGGGCTCTTATTTGAACAAGGATTTGTAAGCGCTCCGATCTGTTCCCCCTCCCGCTCGAGCATGATTGTGGGCAGTCATCAACAACGTTGGGGTGGTAAATGGTTTGATAGTTCAAATTTTGCACCTGAGCCGTATCGTTCGATTCCTGAAATTTTAAAAGATGCAGGCTATCGCTCCGGTTATTTTGGGAAAGTTCATTATGGACCAGATGCACCAGGCAGTCGAAGTTGTCCTGAAAATCATGGATTTGATGAGTCCTTTTACGGGTTAGCAGCTCAAGGAATGGGGCGCCTACACTATCTCATTCACGAACAAGAAGCAGAAAGCCAGCATGGTGCAGCAGCGAACATTTTGGGTATGCATGCGATGTATGAAAATGGGCAGGCAGTTGAGTGCCATGAGCATTTAACGTCAGCATTTGGAAGAAGAGCCAAACAATTTATAGAAGACGCGCTGGATGAGGAACAGCCTTATTTTTGTATGGTTGCTTTTAATGCCGTCCATAATTTTGCTTGGCAATTACCAGAAGAAGAATTAGAAAAACGAGGGCTACCGAGTTTTGAAGATTTTAAAGGATCGCCTTCTGAATACCTTGATTGGTATGATGGGGCTATCTCACCCAACTTACCGAACGGTCGAGCCTACTACCTGGCTCAATTAGAATTAATGGATCAAGAGATTGGTCGCCTATTGGATACATTAGAAGCAACGGGGACACGAGAAGAAACACTGGTTATCTATTTAACAGATAACGGTGGTTCTGCTTGCAATTATGGTGATAATGGTCCGCTAACAGGTTCGAAATATAGCTTATTTGAAGGAGGTATTCGCGTACCTTACTTGGCTTCTTGGCCAGGTATTATTGCGGCCAATAGTCAAACGACGGATTTAGTCTCTAGTATGGACCTTTTGCCGACTTTTTCCTATTTAGCGGGGGTTGAACTACCAACAAATGTACCAATCGATGGATTAAACTTGGTACCTGCGTTTTTAGGTGAAGTCAATGTTGGCCATGAGGCACTGTATTTTGATACAGGCTTTCAATGGAGTGTCCGGCAAAAAGATTGGAAGCTTCATGAAGTCTTTGCTGATGAGCAATCACAAAATGCGCGGCGTGTCATGCAAGAAGTTGAGCATACCGATATTGGTCAGGGAAAAAGCCTCTTTCATTTGAAGGCGAATCAATCAGAGGATCCAAGCTTTAATTGCGCGACTTCTTATCCAGACAAAGTCGCAGAATTAACCAAAATGTACCAAACTTGGCAGAAAAAAATCCAATCTCCCTTATAAAAAAAGAAATTTTCAAGAAAATTGAAAATAGTTCTGTTTGTTTCTGAGAAAAGACTCGAAAACCAAGCAATTTTGACTATAATTTGCTATAATCAGAGCGTTGCAAGTTCCCGAGAGGATTCACTTCATTGTACGAAAAGTGGAGATGCCTTGTAACCGAAAATTAATCAGGGGGAATACAAATTGACAGAAAAACATTTATTTACTTCAGAATCTGTGTCAGAGGGACATCCAGATAAGGTGGCCGATCAAATCAGTGATGCCATTTTAGATGCCTTATTAGAAAAAGACCCGATGGCAAGAGTGGCATGCGAAACATCCGTTACAACCGGTTTAGTCTTGGTTTTTGGAGAAGTTTCGACGACAGCATATGTTGACATCCAAAAAGTGGTCCGTGAGACGATCAAGAAGATTGGCTACACGCGAGCAAAGTTCGGATTTGATGGAGACACTGTTGCGGTGTTAGTGGCGATTGACGAACAATCACCGGATATTGCCCAAGGCGTGGATACGGCTTTAGAAGCTCGAGAAGGTGTGAAAGATCGTTTGGATGAAATCGGTGCAGGGGACCAAGGCTTAATGTTTGGTTTTGCTGTAGATGAAACACCTGAACTCATGCCCTTACCAATTGCTTTAAGTCATCGCTTGGTTCGTCGTTTATCTGAGTTACGTAAAACTGGTGAATTGACGTACTTACGTCCTGACTCAAAATCACAAGTAACGGTTGAGTATGATGAAAATCAGCAACCAAAACGGGTCGATGCCATTGTAATCAGTACCCAACATGATGACGCGATTGATAATGAAACCTTGCGTCAAGACGTGATGGAAAAAGTCATTCGTCCAATTGTCCCAGCAGAGTTATTGGATGATGAAACGAAATATTATATTAATCCGACGGGTCGCTTTGTCATCGGAGGGCCACAAGGAGATGCGGGCTTAACGGGACGTAAAATTATTGTCGATACTTATGGCGGTTATGCACGCCATGGTGGCGGCGCATTTTCAGGAAAAGATGCGACCAAGGTCGATCGTTCTGCCAGTTATGCAGCCCGTTATATTGCCAAAAATATTGTCGCTGCAAAATTAGCGACAAAAGCAGAAGTTCAATTGGCTTATGCAATCGGTGTGGCTCAACCTGTTTCGATTGCGATTGATACTTTTGGAACAAGTGAAGTGCCTGAAGAACAATTAATAAAAGCAGTCCGTCAAAACTTTGATTTGCGTCCTGCTGGAATCATAGAAATGCTCGATTTACGCCGTCCGATTTATCGTCAGACTGCGGCATACGGACATTTTGGTCGTACAGATATCGACTTGCCCTGGGAAAAAACAGATAAAGTAGACGCGCTACTGGCAAGTGTGAAGGAATAAAAGAGGCGACCTCTATCATGAGTCTGACTTTTGATAGGGGTCGTTTTGATGTCTAAAAAAGGAAAAGAAAGTGGGATCAAATGGAAAAGAAAAGAGAAACAAATGTTTTAATCGTGACGATTGCGGTTTTCGTTGCAACCTTCATGACAGCAATTGAAGGAACCATCGTTACAACAGCAATGCCTACAATTGTCGGTTCCTTACATGGGATAGAAATTATGAACTGGGTTTTTTCAATTTATTTATTAACCAATGCCATGTTTACACCCATTTATGGCAAACTTGCGGATAAAGTTGGCCGGCGACCAATTTTTATTTTTGGGACATTCATCTTTATTGTCGGATCAGCCTTATGTGGTTTTTCCAATACGATGATGACATTGATTGTGGCCCGTGCGATTCAAGGAATTGGAGCGGGTGCCATGATGCCTGTTGCTTTGACGATCTTAGCCGATATGTACACAGCAGAAAAACGCGCAAAAATGTTGGGGTTAAACAGTACCGCTTGGGGAATTGCTAGCGTTGTCGGTCCCTTAACGGGTGGTGTCATCGTAGATACGATTGGCTGGCACTGGATTTTCTTTATTAATGTCCCGATTGGTATCGTTTTAATTGCTTTAGTTGCTTATTATTTGGTTGAAGAAAAACGTGAGAAAGACAATAAGAAAATGGATATTCGAGGCAGCCTCTTACTGATGTCTATGTTATTGACCTTATTGCTTGCTTTCCAATTTTTAGGGGAAACCGGCTTTGACTTTAAGGTCATTGCTTTACTCCTAGCCATGGTGCTATCGGTTATTTTCTTTATTCACGCAGAAAAACGTGCAGAAGACCCTGTGATCTCATTAGAACTTTTTAAGAGTCCGATTTTTGTCGTGGTGAATATCGTCGCAGCTTTAGTTAGTGGCTTTTTAATGGGCGTTGAGGTTTATATTCCGATGTGGATGCAAGGCGTACTAGGTTACAAAGCTGGCATTGGCGGCTTGGTCTTAGCCCCTCTATCGATTCTATGGGTTTATGGCTCGACGTTAGCCGGTCGTTGGATGGCCCAGACTTCAATGAAGACCACCTTGCTTCGAACTTTAGGGATCACTCTCGTTGGGGGTGTGAGCTTATTAATCATCCCGATGAGAGTTCCTTTTTACCTCTTCTTACTGATTTCAGCGGTGATTGGTATCGGAATGGGCGGGACGATTGTTGCAACTACCGTTCAAGCGCAAAACAGCGTGTCCATCAATCAATTAGGTGTGGCTACCTCATTTAATACGTTGAGTAAAACGATTGGGCAAACGGTGATGGTCTCAGTCTTCGGCCTTGTTTTAAATACCATCACACGTTCGGAATTAGCAAAAGCAGCCTTGACCGATGATCCGGATATTATGAATAAACTCGTGAATCCGCAAACGGCAAAACTTTTGCCAGATCAACTCTTGCAACCACTACGAGCTATTTTACATCAAGGAATTTGGGGTATTTATGCCTTTGGTGCAGGCTTGATTATTCTAGCAATTGGCTGTGTATGGCTCTTGAAAAAAGAACCTGTGAAAGCTTAAGGAAATGATTCTCTGTCTGAAAAGAGGGAGAATCTTTTTTTATGCTTGCTTAAAAAAGAAAGATTTTTTATTTTGTCTATTGAAAAAAATATTTCTTCCTGTTATACTGAAAAATGTAAACGTATTCAAAAAAAAGAAAACTTGCGCAAGTTTCATTTTAACGGTGATACGTTGTTAATCTTTTTCAGGGACAAAAGCTTAAAGAACGAAATAAATTGAGAAGAGGTTATTAAATGAAGAAATTATTGGTTTCATTATTAACAGCGACAGCGATTTTATCTTTAGCAGCGTGTGGTAATGGAAATGACGGGACAAAAGATTCATCGGCTTCAAGTACGGATAAAGGAAGTGGCGATGCAAAACAAACGGAAATTACGTGGTGGGCGTTTCCGACCTTTACACAAGAAAATGCAAATGATGGTGTAGGGACGTATGAGAAGAAGATTGTAGAGGCTTTTGAAGCAGCGAATCCAGATATCAAAGTTAAATTAGAAACAATTGACTTCACCTCTGGTCCAGAAAAAATTACAACGGCCATTGAAGCAGGAACGGCTCCAGATGTTTTATTTGATGCACCTGGTCGAATTATTGCTTGGGGGAAAGCCGGTAAACTCGTTGAATTAAATGATTTATTTACAGATGAGTTTATTGCCGATGTAGGAAACGATGAAATTATTAATGCAAGTAAAGCTGGAGATACTGCTTATATGTATCCAATTAGTTCCGCACCATTTTATATGGCGCTCAATCGCGAAATGGTCAAAGATGCGGGCGTTGAAGATTTAGTGAAAGAAGGTTGGACGACAGCTGACTTTGAGAAAGCCTTGAAAGCGCTTAAAGAAAAAGGCTATAATCCAGGTTCGTTCTTTAGTAATGGACAAGGAGGCGACCAAGGACCGCGAGCTTTCTTTGCCAATCTTAATAGCAACCCAATTACCGATGAAAAAGTCACAAAATACACGACGGATACACCAGAAGCGATTCAATCAATGGAACAAATTCATGGTTGGATTGAAGAGGGTCTTGTAATGAACGGTTCTCAATATGACGGTTCGGCAGATATTCAAAACTTCGCCAATGGTCAAACATCCTTTACGATTTTATGGGCACCTGCACAGCCCCAAACCCAAGCACAACTACTTGAATCGAGTAAAGTGGATTATCTAGAAATTCCGTTTCCTTCGGAAGATGGGGTGCCAGAACTTGAATACTTAGTGAATGGATTTGCCATTTTTGATAAGCAGGATGAGGCGAAAGCCGAAGCCTCTAAAAAATTAGTCACTTTCATTGCCGATGATGCAGAGTGGGGACCAAAAAACGTGGTTCGGACGGGTGCCTTCCCTGTTCGTCAATCGTTTGGCAACTTATACAATGATGAACGAATGGACATGTTAGCATCATGGACACAATACTATAGCCCTTACTACAATACAATTGACGGCTTCGCTGAGATGCGGACATTATGGTTCCCAATGGTTCAAGCAGTTTCAAATGGGGATGTGGCGCCGGCCGATGCATTAGCAGATTTTACGGAAAAAGCCAATGCGACAATTGAAAAAGCGGCAAACTAATTAAACTCTTGCTACTTTTCTTGTCTTAAGGTTTAAGGTGAGAAAAGTAGTTTTCTTTTTATGAAATAAGAAAGCTAGGAGAAAAATCATGAAAAAAATGAGTGCATCAATCACTGAGGAGCGACGCTTTGTTCCGAGGAGGACTTCTATGAGAAAAAATAAATTAAAGATGCGTGAAACGATCGTATCTTATGCCTTTTTGGCACCCGTTTTAGTCTTTTTTACTGTTTTTGTTTTAGCACCGATGGTTATGGGCTTTGTTACGAGCTTCTTTAATTATACAATGACGGATTTTACTTTTATTGGTTTTGATAATTATGTTCGAATGTTTAAAGATCCTGTATTTATAAAATCATTAATAAATACCTTAATTATTGTCATTGGATCTGTTCCAATTGTGGTCTTATTCTCACTTTTTGTTGCCTCCCAGACGTATGAACGAAATGTCATTTCTCGTTCTTTTTATCGCTTTGTGTTCTTTCTGCCAGTCGTAACAGGAAGCGTTGCGGTAACAGTCGTTTGGAAATGGATTTATGATCCACTATCAGGTATTTTAAATTATGTGTTGAAATCAGGGGGAATTATTGAGCAAAATATTAGTTGGTTAGGCGACAAACAATGGGCTTTGCTTGCCATCATGATTATTTTGCTGACGACTTCTGTTGGACAACCAATTATTCTTTATATTGCAGCGATGGGAAACATTGATCATTCCTTAGTTGAAGCAGCAAGAATCGATGGTGCCAATGAGAATCAAGTTTTTTGGAAAATTAAATGGCCAAGTTTGTTACCGACAACGCTTTACATTGCTGTCATTACAACCATCAATTCGTTTCAATGTTTCGCCTTGATTCAATTACTAACTTCTGGAGGACCGAATTATTCAACGAGCACGTTGATGTATTATTTATACGAAAAGGCGTTTAAACTTTCAGAATATGGCTATGCAAATACAATGGGCGTTTTCTTAGCAGTCTTAATTGCGATTATTAGTTTTGCTCAATTTAAGATTCTAGGAAATGACGTTGAATATTAATAGGAGAGCAGATAATGAAAACGAAAACTTTTAAACCTTCAACCATTCTATCGACGATGATTTTACTGGCATTAACCGTTTTCTTTGTATTTCCGTTTTATTGGATTATGACGGGAGCTTTTAAATCACAACCTGCAACAATTATGATTCCTCCCCAGTGGTGGCCAGCTGATCCGACTCTTGAAAACTTTGAAAAGCTCATTATTCAAAATCCAGCACTGAAGTGGCTATGGAATTCGATTTTTACTTCAGGTGCTACCATGCTCTTAGTTTGTTTAACCTCCGCTTTGGCTGGTTATGTGCTAGCGAAAAAACGCTTCTACGGTCAAAAAATACTCTTTTCTATTTTTATCGCAGCGATGGCTTTACCAAAACAAGTCGTCTTAGTTCCTTTGGTGCGAATTGTGAATGTCATGGGAATTCATGACACTTTAGCAGCTGTTATTTTACCGTTAGTCGGCTGGCCTTTTGGTGTGTTCTTGATGAAACAATTTAGTGAAAATATTCCGACAGAACTTTTAGAATCAGCAAAAATTGATGGCTGCGGGGAAATTCGGACTTTTGTTAGTGTCGCTTTTCCGATTGTTAAGCCAGGCTTTGCCGCTTTAGCAATTTTCACTTTCATCAATACTTGGAACGATTATTTTATGCAATTAGTGATGCTCTCCTCTCGAGAGAATTTGACGATTTCACTAGGAGTGGCGACGATGCAAGCAGAGATGGCGACCAATTATGGCTTAATTATGGCGGGGGCATTTTTGGCGGCCCTACCGATTGTTGCGATTTTCTTAATTTTCCAAAAGTCATTTACACAAGGAATTACAATGGGTGCTGTGAAAGGATAAAAAGATGATCTATGACACAATGACAAACTTAGGCTGCTATAAAGGGATTCATCCAAATTTAGACCGTGGCATTGACTTTTTGCTCCAAACGCCAATCGATCAATTGCCACTAGGCGTGACCAAGATTGATGGTGAAAAAGTCTTTATCAATATCATGCATGCTTCTTTAACACAAGACTATTCGGATACATATGAATTTCATGAAAAATATCTGGATCTTCAATTTAATTTAATGGGTGAAGAACAAATTGGTATGGGGCTTTCTTTGGAATCACAGACACGAGTATATGATGAAACCCATGATTTTGGTACAATAAAATGTAAAAGCGCACTTTTATTTCCATTAGGAGACGAACACTTTATCATTTGTATGGCAAAAGAGCCACATCAACCAGGAATTCAAGGTGCATTTGGTCCACAAGTGAAAAAAGGCGTGGTTAAAATTTTAGTGGAATAAAGATTGAAGGAGAACGAAGCATGGCAAAAAAAGTAGGATTGACTTTACAAATACAGACAAATTATAACCAATTAACAAAAGCAGAAAAGAAGGTAGCTGATTATATACTTGCAAATTCCGAGGCTGTGTTGTATATGTCGATTACAGATTTAGCCAATGCTTGTGAGGTGGGAGAAACAAGCGTCTATCGTTTTTGTCGAACCATGCGTTTCCAAGGTTATCAAGAGTTTAAAATGCAGCTCTCACTCTATTTGGCTTCCGAAGAAAGTAATGATCAACCTAATGAAACAGGCAAGTTAGAAGATCAAGTAATGCAAGGGCACATTCAAGCAATTGAAGAATCCTACCAGTTGCTTGACCAAAAAATGTTAAACAAAATGATTGATATGATGGAAGACTCAAATAAAATTTACTTTTTTGGTGTTGGAGATAGCTTGGTGACTGCACAAGATGCTTGGAATCGATTTATTCGAGTGACAAACAAGGTACAGTTGATTCCCGATTCTCATATGCAATCAATGGCAACCGCTTTGGCAGATGAAGAGGACTTGCTAATCTTATTTTCTTATTCTGGTGCCACAAAAGACATTGTACATATCGCAAAACAAGCAAAGGAATCGGGAGTGAAGGTTGCTTGTATCACTCATTTTAAACAATCGCCATTAATGGCCTATACCGATGCATACTTGTTGTGTGGTGCAAAAGAATCACCTTTAGAAGGGGGATCAACTTCGGTGAAAGTTGGGCAGTTATTTCTAATTGATTTACTATATCAAACCTATTATCATCGGAACCAAAAAAATAGCCAGAGCAATCAACATAAGAGTGCGAAAGCAGTTGTAGAAAAATTATTTTAAATTGAGGAAAGGAGTAATCAGATGCAAAAAACGCGTCGTCCATTGAAACAAAGAATTTTTAATCTAGACAGTAAATGGCTACAGGTGTCTGCAAAAATATTTGATTTAATGAACTTGAATTTCTTGTTTCTTCTCAGTTGTCTCCCGCTTGTTACGATTGGTCCAGCCTTGATCGCCTTATATCAAATGACCGTGAAGATACGTCAAGGAACGATTCAACAAATGGGGCGAGAATATTATCAGCAATTTCGAGCCAATCTAAAACAAGGATTCAGTTTAGGGTTATGCGCGACTTGGATTTTCGTCGCCCTTTTTATCAATAGTCAAATGATTGCAACAATCCAAACGCCGGTAGCGATGGCCCTTCAAATCCTTTGTTATGGAATCGGCTTTATTAGTTTCGTGACGGGACTTTATAGTTTTCAGATTAGTGGAATATTTGAAACGAGTTTTTTCCAGTTATTAAAAAGTGCTTTTTACTTGGGATTTTTACACTTTTCTAAAACTTTAGCCCTTATTGCAATCTTATTACCCGTAGTCATGTTACTTTTCTTTTCACCTGTAACAATGCTTTTAACGCTATCCATCCTTTTATTTATTGGTTTTTCCATGATTGCTTACGTGCAAACAGGGATTTTACATCCCGTGTTTGAAAAATATCGCAATGAAAACTAATTTTCTAAGAAAGGATTCAAAATTATGATAAATAGAATTCAAGACTTGTCCGGAAACCTAATTGTTTCCTGCCAGGCATTACCCGATGAACCGTTGCATTCCCCTTTTATTATGGGGAGAATGGCTATCGCTGCAAAGGAAGGTGGGGCTGCAGGCATTCGTGCAAATTCTTGTGTCGATATTGCGGAGATTAAGCAACAAGTTGATTTACCAATTATTGGCATTATTAAACGGGATTACCCAGATGTCGAAGTTTTTATTACAGCAACCATGCAAGAAATTGACGAATTAATGACGGTGAAGCCAGATATCATTGCCCTTGATGCGACTTCGTCTACACGACCAGCAGGCGAGACACTGGATACTTTTTTTAAACGAATCAAAGAGAAGTATCCTGAGCAACGATTCATGGCCGATTGTTCGACCGTTGAAGAAGCCTTATACGCCGACCAACTAGGCTTTGATTTTATTGGTACCACGCTTGTAGGCTATACGAAACAAAGTAAAAATCTGCGAATTGAGGACGATGATTTTGCGATTATTCGTGAAATTTTGGCGAAAGTAAAGCATCCTGTTATCGCTGAAGGGAATATTGACTCGCCAGAAAAAGCCAAGCGAGTGTTGGAACTGGGCTGTTTTAGCGTCGTAGTCGGTTCGAGCATTACACGACCACAATTAATTACCAAAAAATACAGTGATTATATTCGTCAATCAATGACTGAAAATTAAAGGAGAATCGACAAATGAGAGATTTAAGTAAATATCAGGGAGTCATCCCAGCATTTTATGCTTGTTACGATGAGGCGGGCGAAATCAGTCCAGAAAGAGTGCAAGCTTTAACGCGCTTTCACATTGAGAAAGGGGTAAAAGGTGTTTATGTAAATGGTTCTTCTGGTGAATGTATTTATCAAAGTGTGGCCGATCGAAAAATAGTTTTAGAAAATGTCATGGCTGTTGCGGCAGGCAAGTTAACCGTCATTGCACATGTGGCATGTAACAATACAAAAGATAGTATTGAGTTAGCTAAGCATGCAGAAGGTTTGGGTGTCGATGCGATTGCAGCGATTCCACCGATTTATTTCCGTTTACCAGAACATGCCATTGCGAAATACTGGAATGAGATGAGCGACGCTGCACCAAAAACGGATTTTATTATTTATAATATTCCGCAGCTGGCTGGTGTCAGTTTAACACCAAGTCTGTATGCAAAAATGCGTAAAAACCCCAGAGTCATTGGGGTGAAAAACTCATCCATGCCCGTACAAGATATTGAAATGTTTGTGTCTGCAGGTGGAGAAGACTACATCGTCTTTAACGGTCCAGACGAACAATTCCTAGGTGGCCGTGTGATGGGCGCCCAAGGAGGAATCGGTGGCACTTATGGAGCGATGCCAGCATTATTCTTAAAATTAGATGCTTTAATTAAAGAAAAAGAATTAGAAACAGCGAAAGCATTGCAATATGACATTAATGAAATTATTGGTGTGATGGTTTCGGGTCACGGGAATCTGTATGGGATGATTAAAGAAATCTTACGTATCAATGAAAACTTAGATTTAGGTTCGGTTCGTCAGCCATTGGCACCTTTAATTGAAAGTGATTTACCGATTGCTCAAAAGGCAGCAACTCTTATTCAAACAGCGCTTGCGACATACTGTAAATAAAAGTAGGTGAAAAAAATGAAGACCTATGCCTGTATCGATATCGGCGGTACGATGATGAAGTATGGCTTAGTCAATGAAGCCGGTCAAATGATGGAACAAAGCAAACGTCCGACAGAGGCCCATTTAGGTGGAACTGGCATTATGCAAAAGGTCGAAGAAATCATTGAAGGTTTCTTGGAAACATCTGATTTAGCTGGCATTGCCCTTTCCAGCGCGGGGATGGTGGATCCGGATAAAGGTGAAATTTTTTATGCGGGTCCTCAAATTCCTAATTATGCAGGGACTCAATTTAAACAACATTTAGAAGCCAAGTATCAATTGCCGTGTGAAATTGAAAATGACGTGAATTGTGCAGGTTTGGCGGAGGTAATGGACGGTGCTGCCAAGGGTAGTCAAGTGACGCTCTGTTTAACGATTGGTACCGGGATTGGTGGTTGTATTTTACTTGGGAAAGAAATTTTTCGTGGCTATAGCAATAGCGCTTGTGAAGTCGGTTATATGCACATGGATGGCCAAGAATTTCAACAACTAGGTGCGACGACCGCCCTTATCCAAAAAGTGGCTCAACGGAAAAAGGACGTCACGGCTGACTGGAATGGCTATCGCATTTTTGAAGCGGCTCAGGCCGGAGATGTGATTTGTCAAACCGCCATTGACGAGATGATTGAAGTCCTCGTTACAGGTATTGCCAATATTTGCTATGTCATCAACCCTCAAGTTGTCGTTTTAGGTGGCGGCATTATGGGGCAAGAAGACTATTTAAAAGAACGAATGACACGAGCCTTAAAGGAGAAATTGGTCCCTAGTTTAGCAAGCCGGACAAGCTTGACCTTTGCCAAACATCAAAATAACGCTGGTTTATTGGGCGCTTTTTACCATTTTATGACGAAACAATCGAATAATAAATAAAAAGCCCCCCTACTTTTTGTAGTGAATGAAGCGACCCCCAAAAGTTAGACCAAAAATCTGACTTTTGGGGGTCGCTTCATTTCGTAAAGGAAAAGCAGGGGGGGATTTTTTATTGAGAGCAAGTTGTAGGTAAGCTAGGTTGTTTTTCTTTACATCTTTTTTGTTTGTTAATTTTTCTCGGGGAGATTTTTACATAATCTTAACTGAAAGGGGGGAATTGAATTTACATTTCTTCGTTATATTAAACAACAGGAGGGATCAACCATGTTACAGATTCAAAAGGTAAATAAAAGTTACCAACAAACACAAGTCCTACATGACATCAATTTAGAAATTCAAACCGGGGAGATTGTTTCGATTCTTGGACAGTCCGGTTCAGGTAAAACAACTTTATTAAATCTTATTTTAGGTTTAGAAGAACCAACAAGTGGTCAACTTTACTTTAAAGGAAAAGAAATGACGCATGTACCGATGGAAAAACGTCCGTTTAATATTGTGTTTCAAGATTATGCCTTGTTTCCCAATTTAACGGCCTATCAAAATTTGACTTATGGTTTACGCAATCATAAAGAGAAGGCGACAGAGGCTGAGGTGAAGGAACTCATTGCCTTACTCAATTTAGAAAATCATTTACATAAGCCAATTGATCAACTGTCAGGAGGGCAAAAACAAAGGGTGGCTTTGGGTCGCACTCTCGTTATGAAACCAGAAATCTTATTGCTGGATGAACCCTTAAGTGCTTTGGATGGCGTCATCAAGGAATCAATTAAAGCAAAGATTCAAGAAATTGCACGTAAATTTCAATTGACGATTATTATTGTGACGCATGATCCAGAAGAAGCGCTAACGATGTCAGATAAAATTGTAGTGCTCGATAATGGCAAAGTGGCGCAATGCAGTTCACCGGTTGACATTGTTAATCAGGGAACCTCGGCTTTTGTGCAGGAGTTTATTATTCATCAGTTGGCAACGAAGCAGCAAAACATTCAGCGGATCTTTCAACAAGCCGATCAGTTGAAGCAAGGTCAGCGTGTGGCCTTATGAAGAAGTTTTCTATTCGTCAATTGACGCAGTTTATGGTGCTTTGTTTCTTCTTTTGTTTTTTGTTATTACCGATTTTAATGGTTGGTTGGACGGCTTGGCCGACCGATACGCCGGCGCCCTTTGAAACGATTGGTCGAATTTTTAATCCGAAATGGGTGGAATCTTTTAAAAACAGTTTGTTTTACTCGTTGACTGCCACAAGTTGTGCCACACTTCTGGGATTTTTGTTGGCCTATGGTGTCAACTTCACCAAAATTGGCAAAAGATACATTCAAATCAATCAAAGAATTCTACTTTTACCGATGTTATTACCGACGATTACCTACGGCTTTGTCTTGATTTATGCTTTTGGAAAACAGGGACTATGGAGCAAAATTTTAGGACAATCTTTCTTTAATATTTATGGCACGATTGGTTTACTGATGGGGTTTGTCATTTATACGCTGCCCCCGATTTTTTTATTAATTCATAATAGTATGCAATATCTAGATACGCGTTTATTCATTGTATCGCGTTTGATGGGAGATAAATGGTATGTATCACTCAATAAAACAATTCTTAGTCCGCTCTATCGCGTACTGGTGGTCGCTTTTTTGCAAGGCTTTTTCATGTCTTTTACGGATTTTGGAATCCCCAGTGCCTTAGGAGGCCAGACGCCTTTTATTACGACGCTACTGTATGAAGGATTTATGGGGACGATACCGAATTTTCAATACGGATCGATGGTGGCTTTGACCATGTTGCTGCCTTCTATTTTAAGTGTTTTGATTTTAAATGAATTGCAAAAACGGATGGTCCGTTATGAAAAACCACAAGGATTAAAGTTAAAGGACAATCGCCTACGTGACGGTTTGTTTTCTCTTTTATTCTTACTTGTTTCATTATGGATAATCAGCGTCTTTTTGGTTCTTTTTATTTTGCCGTTTTTAACCAACTGGCCGAACGAGCGTCAGTTAACGCTCGCTCATTTTCAGCAATTTGTCCAAGATCGCTTTTTAATGCAAACCTTGATGAATTCTTTGAAAATGGCCTTTTCTACCGCATTTTTTGGCACGATTTTAGCCTATTTTTCGGCAATCTTAACGACGCGTAATCAAACCCACTCACTTTGGAGCAAGCTTATCGACAGTGTGGCCACCTTAACGAATTCCATTCCTGGTATGGTGTTAGGGGTTTCCTTTTTACTCATTTTCAGTGGAACGCCGCTGCATAATACGTTAGCGATTCTGGTGATTGTCACAATTGTGCATTATTTTTCGACGCCTTATCAAATGGCTAAGGAAGCCTTGCAAAAAATGAATCGAAACTGGGAGAATAGTGCCACCTTGCTTGGAGATTCCTGGCTGCAAACGATTGGGCGTTTGCTCATTCCCAATTCCAAGACAACACTCTTAGAAATGTTTGCTTATTATTTTTCGAATGCAATGGTCACAATTAGCGCGGTGATTTTCTTATCGAGTGCCAATACGATGGTCATTACAACGAAGTTAAAAGAGTTACAACACTTTGGGAAATTCAATGATATTTTTATGTTTTCTTTATTTTTATTACTGATTAATTTATTCGTCCAACAACTTATTTACTGGATAAAAAGGAGCGTTTTTCATGAAAATCAAAAAAAGTCTATTTTTCAGTTTCGCAATAGGAGCCATTTTTTTAGGGGCTTGCGCCAAAGGTGATGCAGCAAGCGAGAAAGTAATTATTTATACGAATGCAGATGACGAACCCGTCCAAGTGATGCAAAAAATCTTGGATGAGAACGGTTATGAAGACCAATATACACTGCAAACTTTTGGCACTTCGGATTTAGGGAGTAAATTATTTGCGGAAGGGAAAAAAATCGAAGCCGATTTAATCACGATGAGTACCTTCTACTTAGAAAGTGCGCAACAAAGCCAACAAATGTTCCAATCGATTCAAACGAACCTTGAACCAATCGGCCAAGCAAGTGATTTTTCAGCACCCTTTTCTGTTCAAGAAGGCGCCATTTTTTACAATACTGAAGCATTGGCAGAAGCCAAAGTACCTGTTCCAACAAGCTTAAAAGATCTAGCAGATCCACAATATGCCAATCTGATTTCCATCTCAGATATCAAACAATCTTCGACGGCTTGGTTATTATTCCAAGCGTTAATTGATACGTATGGCGAGCAAGAAGCCAAAACAATTTTAACTGCGATTTACAAGAATTCTGGCGATCATTTTGAAAGTTCCGGTTCCGCCCCTTTGAAAAAAGTTCGTTTAGGTGAAGTACCAATCGGTTTTGGTCTTCGTCATCAAGCGGTTTTTGATAAACGTCAGGGAGAAATGATTGATTATGTGGAACCTGCAGAAGGGACTTACACGTTGACAGAATCTTTTGCAGTCGTCGATAAAGGTGAAAAAACCAATCCAAAAGCAGAAGAGATGTTAAACCTGATTTTAGAAAAAGGACGGGAAGAATTGATGGAAATTTACCCAAGTGCCATTTACCAAGGAGAAACGCCAGACCAAAGCGATGCAGCAGCTAACCAAAAAGTTTATCCAGAATCACTTACAGCGGAACTATTGAAAGAACATCAAGATTTAATGGAAGAAGGAAACTGAGATGACCTATAAATTACTGACGCCAGGACCACTCACAACTTCCGAGACAGTGAAAGCAGCGATGCAAGTGGATCACTGTACTTGGGACCAAGACTATAAGGAGATTACACAAGCGATTCGTCAAGAATTATTGCGTTTGGCTCAGGTCAATGACCAAGATTATACGACGATTTTAATGCAAGGAAGTGGCACTTTTGGTGTTGAATCGGTGATTAGCTCAATGGTTTTGGCCAAGGATCATTTACTAATCTGCGCGAATGGTGCATACGGTCGACGTTTACAGGAAATGGCGGAGCAAGCCAATTTACGCTATACTTTATACGAGGTTGCCGAAAATCAAATTCCCGATGCGGAGGCGATTCGTCGAATTGTTGCAGCAGAACCGACGATTTCTGCCTTGGCCATGGTACATAGTGAAACCACTTCAGGGATTTTAAACGATTTGGATTCAGTAGCGGCGATTGCAAAAGAAAAAAACTTGCTTTTTATCGTCGATGCCATGTCGAGTTTTGGCGGGATTCCATTGGACGTAGGGCAATTGGGCATTGATTTTTTGGTTTCGAGTTCCAATAAATGCATTCAAGGAGTACCTGGTTTTTCTTTTGTCCTCGCTAAAAAAGAGGAACTAGTCGCCAGAAAAGGGCATGCTCGGTCGTTGTCACTCGATTTATACGCGCAGTATGAAGAAATGGCTCGCGATGGGAAATGGCGTTTTACTTCGCCAACACACACCGTTTTAGCCTTCCAACAAGCGCTAAAAGAATTGTCCGATGAAGGCGGCATTGTCGCTCGTTATCAACGCTATGCCGCAAACAATCACTTACTACGAACAGAAATGGCAAAGCTAGGATACCAAACGGTCATTACCGAACATCAAGGTCCTTTTATTACGTCGTTTTATTATCCCGAAACAGGAAACTTTGACTTCCAACATTTTTATGAGGCACTAAAAGCCAATGGTTTTGTCATCTATCCTGGGAAAATTAGCGACTCGGATTGTTTCCGAATTGGGAACATAGGTGAAATTTATCAAGCAGATATCGAAGCCTTGCTGCAAGTAATTAAAACGTACACGGAGGAAAATCATGACAATTAAAACAATTATTTTTGACTGGGCTGGAACAACCGTTGATTTTGGCTGTATGACACCCGTTTATGCTTTTCAACATGCCTTTTTAGAAAAAGGGATTACCCTTACAATGGATGAAATTCGCCGGCCGATGGGGATGTCGAAACGCGACCATACGGCGACGCTATTAGCCCTTCCAAGTGCACAAACACAGTGGCAAGCTGCGCATGGTACGTTACCGAAAGCGACAGATGTGGATGCTATTTATGCACGTTTTGAAGCGCTCATTTTTGAAGACCTTGCGCAAAATTCAAACTTAAAACCAGAAACATTGACGGTAGTGCAAGCATTGAAAGCAGCCAACTATAATATTGGTTCGACGACAGGCTATACGAAAGAAATGATGGACGTTGTCACCAAAGTTGCCGCTCAAGCCGGCTACACGCCAGACTTTATTGCGACAGCAGAGATGACGGCTAATCTCGGCCGACCGTATCCTTATATGATCTATCAAAACATGCAACATTTTCAAGCCAAGAGTGTGAAAGAAGTTGTAAAAGTCGGTGATACAATTGCCGATATTGAGGAAGGAAAAAATGCAGGCGTGTATACGGTCGCAGTCATCATCGGTAGTTCTGAAATGGGCTTGTCCCTTGCTGAGTACGAAGCACTGTCACCTGCCGAACAAGAAGCGAAGATTCAAGCGATTGAAGCCAAATTCAAGGCAGCCGGGGCGGACCTTTGTGTGCGTGATTTAACAGAGTTTTTAGAAAAGTTACCAGAAATATAATCGTAGAAATGGGATGTCGAAAAAGGTGCGCTCTTTTTGACATCCTATTTATAAATCTTCAAACATTCGAATGTCCTCCATTAAAAGTTTATTTTAAGAAAAGTAGGGGTAACTAATAGTTATTTTTAAGGATTCTTTTCTTTTTTATTTGGTATAATTTAAGAGTAATGATTGATGGAGGTAGAAGAATGAAGAAGAAACAAGAAAACGAATTGATTTCGATGGTAGGAACAGGATTGCTAATTATTATTGGTTCTTTCATGTATGATGGATTGGTGCCGCTTCGAATGATAGGAGTTCTTGCAATGACACTAGGGATCCTTCCTTTTTTATATCATGTACTAAGTGAAAAGAAACGTTTTTCTAAAGCAAAGATGGCTGAAATTGATGAGATGTCCGGTCTTGAATTCGAACGCTATATCGTATATTTACTATTGAACAATGGCTACCAAAAAGTAGTGGGCACAGGAGAGGGACCGGATCAAGGCGTCGATGTAAAGGCAATAAAAAATCAAGTTCGATATGGGTTTCAATGTAAGCGTTGGAAGAAAAAAGTAGGGAATCGAGCCATCCAAGAAATCCATGCGGGTAAAGATTATCATCGACTCGATCAGGCAGTTGTTGTGACAAACAGTTACTTTACATCCCCTGCAAAAGAAATGGCCAAGAAATTAAATGTTGAGTTGTGGGATCGAGAGGTTCTCATTAAAATGATTGAGAAAGTGCATCTGGAAAAAAAAGAGTCTTAACTTTTTCTTACGAATATCTTCATACAATGCTTTTTCTCTACGCATACTTTATTCATATTTTCTCGCTATTCTATAAACATACCAAAACAATGCAAACACTTTTTCATTTTATTTCTCCCTTCCAAAGAAATAAACTCCTAAAAAAGGTAGAAGACCGAGTCAATCGATCTTCTACCTTTTTGTGTCTGGCTTTTTTTTGAGAATGAAAACATTGCTATGAAAAGCAGCAAGATATCTTTCCTTTTCAAAATGGAGTTTTGCTAAGAGACGTTCGCTCGCGAGGTTCCCGGGATGTACAAGACAAAGAATCTCCGCTTGCGGGTACTTGGTTTGAAGATAAGGAAGGAAGGTGCTTAAAGCTTCGAACATATAACCTTGACGCTGAAATTCCGGACTGGTTGTGAAACCAAGCGTAATCGTCCGTCCTTTTTTGGCTACGAATAGGTCACCAATAAGCTGGTCATCCTCTTTGGTTGCAATGGCAACTTGGATTTGTTGGTCTTTGAGGGAGCGAGTTTGATTCCTTTGAATAAAAAGATGCAATTCGTCGAGCGTCGTATCTTCCCATTCTTGGTAACGGGCACATAAAGGATCATTCCGATAAAAATGCAGTTGACTTAAATCTTTCAATTGAAAACGACGTAAAACGAGACGAGCGGTTTCAAGAATCATTTGAATCACTCCTTTTTTCATTAAAGCAGATGCTTCCCCTTCAATTTAGCACAATTTATCAGAAATTACGAAAGAAACCCTAGTAGAAGGTCGAGCGGAAAACGTAAAATGTTCGTTTTTAAAGATGAAAAAAATCTCATGTTTCCCTTTTTTTAAGTCAAACATGAGAAAATACGTATGATAGAATGGTTTTTCTGTCATGATAATGGCTCGAATGGTGAGGTGTTTGACAAGCATTTGTCAACATGCTAATTTGTAACTAGCTAAATGAAGGCCTTCACTATCTCAATGGTGGCATCTTTTTTTTGAGTAGTAAAAAGGAACGATACTTTCTATATCCGAACAATAAGGTGGAACAACAAAAAAGAGAAATGAAACGCGAAGGGGAATGAAAAAGAAAATGACATTTTTATCTGATATCGAGATTGCCAGTCAAGCAAAGATGCGACCAATTAAAGAGATTGCAGCATCGTTGCATTTAACTGAAGAGGATTATGATTTATACGGAAAATATAAAGCAAAATTAAATGCTTTTGAATTAGAAAAAATGCAAGAACGCCCGGATGGGAAATTAATTTTAGTTACGGCGATTACCCCGACTCCTGCTGGTGAAGGCAAGACAACCACTTCTGTCGGTTTATCTGATGGCTTAACAAAAATTGGCAAAAAAGCCATGCTTGCTTTGCGTGAACCTTCTTTGGGGCCTGTTTTTGGAATGAAAGGTGGGGCTGCAGGGGGCGGTTACGCGCAAGTCGTGCCAATGGAGGATATTAATTTGCATTTTACTGGAGACTTCCATGCGATTAGTTCAGCCAACAACTTATTAGCAGCGATGTTGGACAATCATATTCACCATGGAAACGCTTTACAAATTGATAGCCGTCGGATTACGTGGAAACGTGTCGTTGATATGAACGATCGACAATTGCGCCATCTTGTCAACGGCCTGCAGGGGAAAACCAATGGAGTCCCTCGTGAAGATGGCTTTGATATTACGGTGGCGTCGGAAATCATGGCAATTTTGTGTCTTGCAAATAGTATCGTTGATTTAAAAGAAAAACTGGGAAGAATAATTGTGGGGTATGATTATCAAGGGAAACCCGTCACGGCCAGTGATTTAAAAGCTGAAGGGGCTTTGACTGCTTTGCTAAAAGAAGCCATCCATCCAAATTTGGTTCAAACCTTAGAACAGACACCCGCTTTAGTGCATGGTGGCCCTTTTGCAAATATTGCGCATGGTTGTAACAGTGTTTTAGCAACAAAGCTGGCGTTAAAATATGCCGATTATACTGTGACAGAAGCCGGTTTTGGTGCAGATTTAGGAGCAGAAAAATTTATTGATATTAAGTGTCGTTTAGCAAAAATTCAACCCGATGCCGTGGTCTTAGTTGCAACGATTCGTGCCTTAAAGATGCACGGTGGCGTGAGTAAGAATGCGCTTGGACCAGAAAATGTGGATGCCGTCTTAGATGGTTTACCAAACTTAGAAAAACACTTAGCCAATATGCAAGGTGTCTTTGGGTTACCAGTCGTTGTTGCAATCAACAAGTTTCCAACAGATACACCTGCGGAACTGAAGGCCGTTGAAAATGCTTGTAAAGAACGCGGCGTGGAAGTTGTCCTATCGGAAGTTTGGGAAAAAGGTGGGGAAGGTGCGATTGAATTAGCTGAAAAAGTCGTTGAGCTAGCAGAACGTCCGAATACCTTCCGTTTTGCTTACGACTTCGAAGATTCGATTGAAGAAAAGTTGACGAAGATTGTACAAAAAGTATACGGTGGAAAAGGGGTCGAACTCACTCCTAGTGCGCGACGCGAAATGCAGGAACTCGAAGCACTGGGCTTGGGTGAGGCGCCGATTTGTATGGCAAAAACGCAATATTCCTTCTCAGATGATCCAACCTTAATTGGCGCACCGAAAGATTTCACTGTGACGATTCGTCAGTTAAAAGTGTCTGCTGGCGCTGGATTCATCGTTGCCTTAACCGGGGCGATTATGACGATGCCAGGCTTGCCAAAATCACCTGCAGCTGAGCGAATTGACGTCGATAGAGAAGGAAACATTTCTGGTTTGTTTTAACTGTGAAAGTTCAGTCGATTTAATCGATACGAAAAAATAAAAAAGGGGTGAAAAAAATGAACAAAATCGAGCAATTGACACAAATTTTAAAAGAGAGCCAAAAGATTGTTTTTTTTGGTGGTGCGGGTTGCAGTAGCGAAAGCGGGATTCCGGATTTTCGAAGTGCGGAAGGCTTGTTTAACCAAGAATTAAAGCAAACCTTTACACCGGAACAGTTGGTGTCGCATTCTTTTTATGTGAATCATCCGGAAGCCTTTTTTGACTTTTATAAAGAAAAACTCATCTACCCGGAAGCGAAACCCAATGGCGCCCATTGCGCTTTGGCTTACCTAGAAAAAATTGGGAAATTAACAGCGGTGGTGACCCAAAATATCGATGGACTACACCAAGCAGCCGGCTCAAAACAAGTTTTTGAATTGCATGGTTCGGTTTTACGTAATTATTGTGTCGACTGCCAACATTTTTACGACGAGAGGTTTATCCTAGAATCAAAGGGGATTCCGATGTGTACAAAGTGTGGGGGAAGAGTGAAACCAGATGTTGTACTCTATGAAGAATCCTTGGACGAGGCCACCATTCAAGGGGCGATTGCGGCCATTGCTCAGGCAGACACATTAATTATTGGTGGAACCTCACTCGTCGTGTATCCAGCGGCTGGCTTGATTGATTATTTTAGAGGAAAAACGCTGGTGCTAATCAATAAGAGTGCGACTCCTGCAGATGGGCGAGGGGATTTAGTGATTAACGAAGCCATTGGAGAAGTACTGGAACAGGCAACAAGGGGAGTATGAGAAAATAAATGTACTATTTTGATTTATCAAAGTGGCACATACTACTGTTTTACTTATATTAACTGCTAATATTGGTTTTTTGGAATGAAAAAATAAGTCTAATTGGAAATTATTACGATAAAACCCACTATTTTGTAATGAAATAGTGGGTTTTATAATTTTAATGCAATGAATAAGTAGACCGTAATTCTATTTTATATAAAAAATCATTCAATTTTCATCTCTATTTCTATCAGAAATCACCATTTTTTGTATGCATTTGCAATAAATGGTGATAATTTGAATTTTAACTGATTGTTTATATTAAAGAACAAAGCGATAATGTAAGTGCTTACATTGGTAGCGGCCGATACTGATGTAAAAGATGATATCATTGAAAATTGGGAGGATAAAAAATGTTTAAACTTAGAGGGAAAGCAAAATTAATTATGGGTTTGACTACATCAGTATTAGTTGGTTTATCTTTAGTAGCATGTGGTGATAGTAATAAAGGAGAGAGTGCATCAAAAGATGGGAAAACAGAAATAAAAATTACTTGGAGAGATACAGGAGAACATGACAATCTACGCAAGTTTTTAGATGAAGAGTTTATTCCGAAATTCGAAACAGAGAATGAAGATATAAAGATTGTACTTTCGCCAATTACAGCAAGTGAAGGCGATTATTTTTCTAAAGTTGCTCTATCTATGCAATCTGAAAACACAGCACCAGATATTGTTGCAGAGGATTCTTTCATGTTAAATTCTGATGCGAACGCTGGCTATCTAACACCACTAGATGACTATCTTAAAGATTGGGATGAGTGGTCTAAATACACTGAAAATATTAAAGTAGGTTCAACGGGACAAGATGGAAAAGTATATGCAATTCCAGGTACTTCGGATTCCAGAGGACTTTGGTATAATAAAAATGTTTTTGAAAAAGCAGGATTGTCCTCAGATTGGCAACCTAATAATTGGGCTGAAATCATAGAAGCAGCAGAGAAGATTAAAGAGTCACAACCTGATGTTATACCTTTTGGAATGGGTGTTGCAAAAGCTAACGGTGAATCTGTTTCAATGCAGACATTTGAAATGCTTCTTTATGGAACAAAGGATACATTATTCGATAGTGATACTAGAAAATGGAATGTGAACACGCCTGGAATTTTATCTTCTTTAGAATTTATTGATGAAATTTATAATCAAAAAAAATTAGGACCCTCACTATCAGTAGCAATTAATAGTAACTACGGATCTGTCATGATGCAAGACAAATTTCCAAATGATCAAGCAGGAATTATTTTAGATGGCTTCTGGAATACAGGGAATTGGAATGAAGGCGGTGCTGTTCCTGTTGATAATATGACAGAGCGCTTTGGCTTCGCTGCAATGCCAACAGAAGATGGAAGTGACCCTGGATCTACAACAATGTCTGGTGGATGGACCTGGGCAATTCCAGCAAAAGCTAAGAATAAAGACGCTTCTTGGAAAGTAATGCAATCGCTAGGTGGTAAAGAAGAGCAAGCAAAACGTGCGATGGCAGAAGGGAACTTAACTGTTCGAGATGACTCTGCTGAAATACCAGAGTATGCGAACAGCCCGTTTATTAAAGAAGCAACGACTTTCTTGCAAAATGCCCATTTTAGACCTGCCGATGATAAATATCCAAATGTGTCTGTAGAAATTCAAAATATGGTTGAGGCTGTTGCGACAGGTAGTAAGACTCCTGAACAAGCAGCTAAAGACTATGCAAAGAATGTAACCCGTATTGTTGGAGAAGAAAATGTTAAGTAAATGTAAAAAATTAATGAGCGGCTCATTAGCCGCTCTATTTAAATAAAGAGGGTGGAATTTATGGAACACAGAATAGAACAAAGAAGTGTTAATAATAAATTATCTGACAATTTAAAATCAATTTTCTTCCTATTTCCTAGCTGGGTGCTATTATTAATATTTTTTATTGGTCCTATGGCATTAACCGTTATTTTTTCTTTTTCTAACCTTGCTTTGACTGGCGCAAATGCTAGTCAATTTCAATTTATAGGATTTGACAATTTTGTACAAATGTTTCAGGATCCCGAATTTCGTAGGAGTATTTGGAATACAGTTGTCTTTGTATTTTTTTCTGCTGTAGTTGGACAATGCTTCTTAGGTTTTTTAATAGCCTTTTTAATGAGGGAAAAAAACACTGCATTTCGAAGAGTAATTGGGTTAATCGTAATTGCTGCTTGGGTGACTCCTGAAGTTGTCGTTTCATTTTGTTGGGTTGCTTTTTTAGGAGAAACTGGAACAGCGAATTGGCTTTTAGGGTTAATGAATATTGAGCCGGTTGCTTGGTTATTTACATTTCCAATGGTTAGTGTAATTATTGCTAATATTTGGAGAGGGACTGCTTTTTCAATGATGGTCTTTCAATCAGCATTAGATGATATTCCTAGCGAAGTGGAAGAGGCTGCAGTAATGGATGGTGCAAGTCGTTGGCAAATAGTTACAAAAATTACGATCCCGATGGTTAGAGGTACAATTGCAACAAACTTAATGTTAGTAACCTTGCAAACTCTAGGAGTATTTACTTTAATTTATACAATGACTGGTGGTGGACCTGGTGTAAGTACAGCAACGTTACCAGTATTTATGTATAAACAAGCTTTTGTCAGTTATCAATTAGGTTACGGTACAGCAATATCCTTGGTTTTATTAGCTCTAGGTGCACTTGCTAGCTTAATTTATATGAAAACATTGAAAGTGAAAGTATAGGTGAATTGATATGGTTAATAAAGGATATAAAATTGAAACAATTATTCATTATGTTGTATTGAGTTTACTTGGCGTTTTATTTTTATTGCCATTACTGTGGATGTTATTTGCTTCCGTTGATACAGGTGCAATTCAAGCTCTTCAAATGCCTACAGAGTGGACCTTGCAAAATTTCATATCAATTCTAACTGATAAAGTACTATTACGTTCGTTTGCAATTGGTCTAGGGATATCTGGAGGTCAGTCCATCCTAATTGTTATTCTCTGTGTCTTAGCAGCATATCCATTATCTAGATACCGTTTAAAATATAAAAAATCTTTTATGATGACTATTTTATTTATGACGTCTTTACCGATGACAGCAGTTATTGTTCCAGTATATCAAATGTTCTTATATTTGAAATTTCAAGATTCACTGCTTGCTTTAACCTTCTTCTTAACCGCATCTTCACTTCCCTATGGTATTTGGATGATGAAAAATTTTATGGATTCAGTTCCCTTAGACCTTGAAGAATCTGCATGGGTAGACGGAGCATCTGTCTGGCAAGGTATCAGAAAAGTTGTAACACCCCTGATGCTCCCAGGAATATTTACAGTAGGAATATTTACCTTTACAGGGAGTTGGGGAAACTTTTTTGTTCCATACATTCTCATACAGTCACCAGAAAAAATGCCGGCGTCTGTATCAATTTTTCAATTCTTTGGAAATTTCGGAATGGTTAATTATGGACGTCTAGCTGCATTTTCAGTGCTATATTCCCTACCAGTGGTGATATTATATGCCATTTCTCAAGGATTTATGTCTAAGGGATTTAGTATGGGAGGGGCAACAAAAGGCTAATTTTTGGATAGTATCTTAAACTGTTAGTATTAAAGTCACTATGCTTATAGTGGCTTTTTGCCTTTCAACTCTAGAGAAAGTATGTCATAATTTTGTTTGGAGGAGGGTTGGTATTATGAAAGGGAGTATTTACAGAAAAATCTTTTTTTCTTTTTCAATAATAATAATTTTGTACACGGCTATTATTTTATTTACAGTTATCAATAAAGAATGGAATAGACAAAAATATGAATCAATTGCTGAAATTGAATTTTATTTTGAAAGAGAAGTTAATGTCGTCGATACTAAGTTGGAGACAGCTCTAACAGCAACAAAAATGTTGTCTGAAAATAAGAGGATACAGCAACTAGCAATAGTACCTGACGGTGACTATTCATTGTATTCAGTAATATTTGATCAGCTAAAAGAAGGGTTGTTTTCTGGGTATCAATTAGATTACAACATAGGATTGACAAAAGGGGAAGGCAATATGGTTGTTAGTCCAAATGGTTACTTTTTATTTCAGGACTACCTTGATTTTATTGAGTTATCTCAAGAGCAGTCGGAATTAATAGAGATACTAAGATCTGAGGATCTCAATAGTATAAGAATTTTTAGTTTAGATGAAAGAATTTATCTACTAAGAAAAATTTATCTTCCAGAAAAAGAAGAGTCATTGTATTTTCTTTTGAATTGGGAAAAATCAGATTTAACCGTGCTAGATAAAGAATATGAAGGAGCAAATTTTTTCTTTATTAAGGATCATAATTACCTAGATATGAATCAGATAGTCATTAAAAAATATTTACCATTAGAATCAGTAAAAAAAAATGGCATAGGCTATGAAAAAAATGGTAGTGAATCTATTTTTTGGAAGCGTTCTATTTCTGTTCCCGGATTAGATTATGCCATGGTATTTTTAGATACAGTAACCCCGAGTTTTCCAATTGATACTATCTGGTCTATTTTAAAATTATTGCTTATACTACTTTCATTAGGATTATTATTAACGATTTACTTTAGTAAAAAAAACTACGGACCTTACAAAAAGATTATTACAAAAATTGAAAATGACCCTGGAGATTCGGTGAATGTGGATTCAGTACTCGAAAAAATTGAAGACTTACAGACTGTGAATTATGACTTGAGCCAGTTTAAAGAGAGTAGTATCGTAGAGATTCGAGAGGTTTTTTTGAAAAAAATATTGTTAGGTGAGTATTCAAGTAAAGATTTAGAAAGAATTATACCGATATTAGGATGGGAAGATTTGAAATTAGGTGGGGTTATTGTGATTTTAACAATCGCAGGAACTTCGAAAGTTGAGAGTCAGTTATCAAATAAAAAAATAATGGCTGCGAGACAGAAGATTATTGAATATGGTATATCGTCAAAGCAAGAAAAGTTTTATATTCAATCAATTAGTACAGAAAAATTCGTGATCATCTCTTTAACAAAAAATCAAGATATAATAATCGAGACAATTTCTAATCTAAAACGTATTTTACGTGAAGAATTACTTGTGTTATCAAAATTTGTGATGTCTACGCCATTTACAGCTGTAGATACATTCTCTTTGACATTGCGTGAGGTTGTAGGATTAAATGCAGAAAAAGATTTTACTAGTGAGGAAATAACTAGAAATCCAACAATACCTAGTTCATCGACAGCTTATAGTTATTCTATTGAAGCAGAGCAAAGGTTGATTTATTTAATTCGAAAGAACAATAGTATTGAAGCAATGGAATTGATTGAAAAAATATTGCGTATGAATCTTTTCGAGCGGGAATTATCAACTTATGTAATGGATGACTTTAAACAAGCATTAATGAACACAATCAAACGAGTGGCTCAAATTTCGGTGTTTGATTATTCTGTTTTTTACAAAGATAATCAAGTATTATTCAATCAATTAATTGGAACAGATGAACAGAAGATATATCACACATATCTTTTAATCTTCGAAAAATTATTATATATAATTGAACAAGAAACGCCAGAAAGTCTTGAATTAATTGATAGGGTATTAGAATATATTGATTGCCATTTTGTAGAAGATATATCGCTGAGTGATTTAGCAGAAAAGTTTCATGTTACAGAATCTTACCTTAGTAAGTTAATAAGAGAGTCGAAAGGAATTACATTTAAAAATTACTTGAATCAATTAAAGGTAAACAAAGCAAAACATCTACTTCAAGAACGAAATCTCAAAGTAAGTGAAGTCTCGGAAGCTGTAGGATGTAAAAACGTTAATACTTTTATTCGTATTTTTAAACAGTATGAAGGAACGACACCAGGAAAATATCAAAGTTATTTAGAAGAGGAAAAAATTTAGAGAAATCGTTTCTTGTGATTTTCCACCACTTAAATCAAGAAAGGAACCGTCCATTGAAAGAAAATAAATATGACAATCAAGCTTTTTTTGAGAAATATAGCCAAATGACTCGTTCGACACAAGGGTTAGCTGGAGCAGGTGAATGGCAGGCGCTTGAAAAAATATTACCTGATTTCACAGAAAAAGAGGTTTTAGACTTAGGTTGTGGTTATGGTTGGCACGCGATTGAGGCTGTTGAGCGAGGCGCTGCTTCGGTGATTGGTGTTGATTTATCGGAAAAAATGTTAGCCGTTGCAAAAGAACAGACCAGGAGTGAGAAAGTGACGTATCGAAGGGAAGCGATGGAAGCGATTGATTATCCAGCAGAAACCTTTGACATTGTTTTGAGTTCATTGGCCTTTCATTATGTAGCAGATTACGAAAGGCTGATTCAAAAAATTCATCAAATGTTAAAACCAAAGGGGATCTTGATTTTTACGGTGGAACACCCCATTTTCACCGCAGAAGGTTGCCAGGATTGGTGCTATGATGAGAAGGGGAAAATTCGTCATTTTCCTGTGGATAATTATGCCTTGGAGGGTGCGCGTCATGTTCGCTTTTTAGGGGAGGAGATGACGAAATATCATCGCACGCTGACAACTTACGTCAATACCTTGTTACAAAATGGGTATCAGTTAAATCATCTGGTTGAACCGGAACCAGCCAGTCATCTGCTGACATACCCTGGAATGAAGGATGAATTGCGACGGCCAATGATGTTGATTTTATCTGCAACCAAACAATAAAAAAATAAAAAATAGAGGCGAGCGGCTTGTTACTTAACCGACTGCCTCTTTTTTTGACCTCCCCCCCCTTCTCTTCTCCTAAGAATCGGGTACAATAAGAAAGAAGGCAATAGAAGAAAGGAAGGATCCTATGAAGTTAGATAAAAAATCGAAAATCGTATTTATTGGCGATTCTGTGACAGATTCAGGCCGGAATGATCAAATTGCGCCAGGACATTTTAGCAGTCTGGGTGAAGGGTATGTTTCGCTTATTTCAGCCGCACTGACAGCCCTTTATCCCGCAGCAGAAATGATGGTGATCAACAAAGGGGTAAACGGTCATAAAGTGACCGATTTGGAAAAACGTTGGCAACAAGATGTACTCGATTTGCAGCCGGATTATGTTTCAATCTTGATTGGTATTAACGATGTTTGGCGTTTCTTTGACCAAAATTTCCAACACCCAACGGATCTCGTCGATTTAACGACTTTTGAAACGACCTATCAAGGACTCATCGATCAAACAAAAGACCAAGTGAAGGGTCTGTATTTGCTAAGCCCTTTTATGTTTGAGACGAATCAGAAAGATCCCATGTTCATTCAATTAAAAGCCTATCAAGAAGTCGTCAAACAACTTGCAGAAAAAAATAAGCTGATTTATTTAGATATTCAAGAAGTGATCGATGACTATTTAACGATCCAATCCAGTTACATTCTATCCGATGATCGGGTCCACCCGAATCAAAACGGACACTTTTTGGTCGCTCATCAATGGTTAAAAGCGATTGAATGTTATTGAAAAAAAGGAGCAAGGATGAATGGAATTAAAAACAATGAGCGTTGAAGAACTAACAAAAGTCTTGGGAGAAATTTTTGAAGCGCAAACGATTGCCGCTGGACTACCGGTCATTTCGGATGAGGTGATGGGAATTGCCGCGATGGATGGAGAAAAGATTGCAGGTGGCATCGTTGTGAAACAGACCTATGAATCGATGTATATTCACTTACTTGCTGTTGATGACGCCTACCGTGGGCAACGAATCGGTAGTCAACTGATGGAAGCGGTGGAAAAATTAGCCATCGAACGAGAAATGATTCATTTAACTTTAACGACGAAAAGTTATCAAGCTTTAGCATTTTATCAAAAACAAGGTTATGAAGTTTTTGGCGAATTAGCAGATATGCCCATGCGTGGCGTGACCAAGTACTATTTGAGTAAACGATTACGAGCCTAGCAACACTCAAGCGAGAAAATATGAAAAAACTCTCTCAATGACGAGAAAAAAATTCTAGTCATTGGGAGAGTTTCTTAATGGTTATGACTTGACAATGAAAGCGGTTCAATGTACTCTACTGAGTATAGCGTGCAACTATACACCTTTTCAGTATAGGCATTAGCTTACGAGTAAATGACCGTAAGTTTTAGTGTGTCTTGGAAAGGAGGATAGTTGTTTTTTTGTACATTTTTTTAGGAAAGTTAGAAAAAAAGGGGAGGGAGAGTATGAAAACATTTGAAATTGTTAAAATACTCACTCACAATATTATTTTAGCGAGTAATCAAGGGAAAGAGTATATTTTGATTGGTAAGGGAATTGGATTTCAGATGAAACCGGGAATGACTGTCAAAGAAGAGCAAGCGAGTAATTATTATATTATTCAGGATTCAAAAAAATTGTCAGACTATGAGCGAATGGTATTAGATACACCAGAACGAGTGCTGTTAGCTACTGAAAAATCGATATTATTGGCAGAACAACAATTAGAAAAGAAATTTGATGAGAGAATTCATTTATCGTTACTAGATCATATTCGTTTTGCTGTTTATCGCTTAGAACACCAGATCAAAGTAAGCAGTTTTTTAACAGAAGAATATCATGTGATGTATCCTGAGTTATATGCAATTGCAACAAAAATGGTCCAGCAACTAAATAAAATACTAGAAATTGAGTTACCTCATTCAGAAGTGGGATCGATTGTTTTACACCTACATGCTGCATTAAACCAAGAGAAAGTTTCACAAACAGCAATCTATGCTCAAGTTATTGAATACGCTTTAATTTATTTGCGGGAACAATTAGGTGAACAAATTACAAATAATCAATTAGCAAAAGCGAGACTAGTGACACATTTAAAATTTGCTTTGAAACGTTCGGAGCATCAAAAAGAGTTGGAAAACCCACTAGCAGGTGTGATTCAACAAAAATATCCAGAAATTTACCAGATTGCAAATAGCTTATCAAAAGAAATTGCAACGCGTTTTCAAATTCAATTTTCAGAATCTGAGATTAGTTACATTGCGCTGCATCTTTATCATTTAAAATCATAGGAGTGAAAATATGTTAGAAAAAATAAAAAGAAAACTGGTGGTTTCTTGCCAGGCGTTACCTGACGAACCATTACATAGTTCTATGATTATGGGAAGGATGGCTTTAGCTGCGAAAAATGCAGGAGCAGCAGGAATCCGTGCCCAGGGAGTCCAAGATATTATTGAAATCAAAAAAGTCACTCAATTACCAGTCATTGGTATTATTAAAAGGCACTATTTAGATAGCGAAGTTTTCATTACGGCAACGCGACAAGAAGTGACAGAATTATTAATAACGGGTTGTCAAATGATTGCTTTAGACGCAACGAATCGACCACGCCCAAATGGAGAAAAACTAGTTGATTTATTACAACAAATTCATAAGGCAGGTTGTTTGGCAATGGCAGATTGCTCGACTTTGGAAGAAGGTAAAAATGCTGAAGCGATGGGGTTTGATTGTATATCAACGACTTTAGCGGGATATACAAGTTATTCGAGACAAACAGCAGGTCCTGATTTGGAACTAATCGAACAATTACTTAAAGAAGTTAAAATCCCTGTTATTGCTGAAGGGAAAATTCATACACCTGAAGAATTAAAACAAGTATTTGATCTAGGCGTTTATAGTGCTGTTGTCGGTGGTGCAATTACCCGTCCACAAGAAATTGCTACGCGTTTTATAATGAAAATAGAGGAGGAAAAGTGATGTTTCAAAAATTACAAAAAATAGGGAAATCATTCATGTTACCAATTGCCATTTTACCAGCAGCAGGTTTGTTATTAGGAATTGGTGGTGCATTATCGAATCCAACGACGATTCAGACCTATCCGTTTTTAGATATTGCTGCGCTACAAGGAATTTTTCAAGTCATGGCTTCAGCAGGTGAAGTTATATTTAGTAACTTGGCTTTACTTTTAACAATGGGACTTGCAGCAGGTTTAGCTAAACGTGATAAAGCAACCGCTGTATTAGCAGCAGTTGCAGGGTTTTTAGTAATGAATGCAACGATCAAAGCGCTTTTAGCAATTTTTAGTGCAGAAGATGCCGCCATGATTGATACTGGCGTAGTTGGTGCGATTGTGATTGGTAGTGTAGCCGTCTATTTACATAATAAATACTATAATATTCAATTGCCTCAGTTTCTAGGTTTTTTCGGAGGTTCTCGTTTTGTTCCAATCGTAACGTCGTTTGCTGCAATTTTTGTAGGAGCACTCTTTTATCTTATTTGGCCACCTTTTCAACAAGTGCTCGTTTCTTCTGGTGAGGCGATTGTTACAATGGGGCCTTTTGGTAGCTTTTTATATGGCTCTTTGATGCGTTTAAGTGGAGCTGCTGGATTACATCATATGATCTATCCGATGTTTTGGTACACTGAACTTGGTGGTGTGGAAACGGTAGCAGGAGAAACGGTTGTTGGTGCGCAAAAAATCTTTTTTGCTCAACTAGCAGATCCCAATCATGTAGGGTTATTTACGGAAGGAACTCGTTTTTTTGCAGGACGTTTTGCAACGATGATGTTTGGCTTACCCGGTGCCGCATTAGCAATGTACCATGTTGTTCCTAAAGAGAGAGCAAAAAAATATGCAGGTTTATTCTTTGGTGTCGCCTTAACATCTTTCATCACAGGAATTACTGAACCTCTGGAGTTTATGTTCTTATTTGTTTCACCAGTCTTGTATGTCATTCATGCACTTTTAGATGGTTTATCTTTTTTTGTAGCTGATTTACTAAATATTTCGATAGGAAATACTTTTTCTGGAGGTGTAATTGACTTTACGTTGTTTGGTGTCTTACAAGGTCAAGCTAGAACACATTGGATGTATGTTATCCCGGTTGGTCTCATCTTTTTTGCCCTATATTATGTGATTTTTAGAGCGTTTATTGTTAAATTTAATGTCCCAACACCTGGACGATTTGAAGATGAAGTGGAAGGTGAAGAGGTACCAAAAGTGGTAACTAAAGACTCTCTAAGAGAAGAATCTTTGCAAATTATTGAATTGCTAGGTGGGGAAGCAAACATTCAAGATATCGATGCGTGTATCACTCGCTTGAGAGTGAATGTAGTTGATTCAAATAAAGTGAATCGGGAAGGGTTGAAGAAGCTAGGGGCGGCAGATGTACTGATGGTTGGTGGCGGTATTCAAGCTGTTTTTGGAGCGAAAGCAATTATTTATAAAAATAGTATTGTTGATATTTTAGACATTGACGAGTAGAGGAGAATTCTATGTTATTTCATAAAAAGAAAAAAGAAGAGTACTTAGCATTTATGTCAGGAAAATTAATCGATTTGAAAATGGTGGAAGACCCTGTCTTTTCAACTAAGATGATGGGGGATGGATTAGCCATCGTACCCGATTTTGATGAAGTAGTGGCTCCTTGCGATGGAGAGGTTACAACCGTTTTCCCGTCCGGACATGCATATGGTTTGAAACAAAAGAATGGTCGTGAACTGCTACTTCATTTGGGCATTGATACTATCGAATTAAAAGGTGAAGGTTTTGAAAGGTTTGTTACGGTTGGACAACAAGTGAAAGCTGGCGATTTATTAGGAAAAATGAACTTAGAAGTTGTGAAAGCTGCTGGGAAATCAACGACCTCAATGTTAGTTTTTACAAGTGGTGAAAAAGTCGTATTGCTTAAAGAAAATCAACATATCAAATTAAGAGAGGGGCAGATTCTAAAAGTCGAATAGCGATAACAAAGAGAGACACTCTGAAGTTTATTTTAAAAATGAACTTAGAGTGTCTTTCTTTATTTGGGAGAAATATTACTTCAATGTGAGACAGGAAGCTATTTTCCACCCCCAAAACTATACACTCGAGAAAGAGTTTGCTATATTAGTAGCAATCATAAGGGGGGCGAGTATCATCGAGGAGAAATATTTCAAACTGCTAAAAAGCCATTTTGCAGAAAAAGAAGAGGTCTTAACCGAAATAATTAATTTAGAAGCCATTTTACATTTGCCAAAAGGGACAGAACACTTTGTGAGTGATATTCATGGAGAGTATGCAGCGTTTAATCACGTGCTACGTAATGGTTCTGGTAGTGTGCGTGCGAAGGTTGAAGAATGCTTTAAAAACGAGCCACATGTAGCAGTTACGGACTTATGTACATTGATTTACTATCCCAAAGAAAAGATTGCGCGCCAACAACAAGAAATGACATCGAAAAAGGATTTGCAAAATTGGTATCGGGAGCAAATCTGGCGACTCATTCAAGTATTGGATTATGCAGGAAAGAAATATACACGTTCGAAGATGCGAAAAACGTTCCCCAAGAAATTTGCGTACATTATGGAAGAATTACTGAATAGCTTGGGGAGTCAAACAGACAAGCAAGCGTATTACACATCCATTGTCGAAAAGATTATTGAATTAAATCAGGCACCTCACTTGTTGCGTGCCCTAGCTGAGACCATCCAACGATTAGTAGTGGACCATTTGCATGTTGTCGGTGATATTTATGACCGGGGACCACAACCAGATGCGATTATGGAACGCTTGCTGACACTACCTTCCATTGATATTCAGTGGGGGAACCATGATATTATCTGGTTGGCTGCGATGGGTGGTTCGCAAGTTGCCTTGGTGAATTTGATTCGAATTCAAGCGCGCTATGGGAACTTGGCGATTTTAGAAGAAAGTTATGGCGTGCATTTACGCCCCTTGATTGAGTATAGTCAAAAATATTACACGCCGCAAAAGCCATTTTCACCCGTGATTGATGAAGACAACGCCTTTTCGTTAAACGAAAAAGACCTTTGTAATCAAATTCAGCAAGCTTGTGCGCTCTTACAGTTCAAGCTTGAAGGGCAATTAATCAAACGACGGCCAGAATTTCAAATGCAAGAGCGAGCGGTGCTTGAAAAGATTGATTATCATCAGGCTACGATTGAGCGAAACGGCCAATGTTATCCTCTGGAAGATTTTTTTGCCCCAACGGTCGATCCGAGTAATCCGTGTAGGTTGACGGATGAAGAAAAAGCCTTACTTGTCCAACTGTTAACCAATTACCAAGATTCAGAAAAACTCAAGCGCCACATGGATTTTTTATATGAAAAAGGGCGAATGTATTTGTGCTATAACGAGAACCTTTTATTACACGGGTGTATTCCCTTGCATGCTAATGGTGATTTCAAATCTTTGCGTATTGCTGAGAAAAGTTATGCAGGCAAGGAACTCCTTGATTTTTATCAAGCACAAGTCGAAGCGTGTTATGCTCAACCCAAAATTTCAGAAGATTTTGCGACCGATTTGATGTGGTATTTATGGGCGGGAGAAAATTCTTCTTTATTTGGTAAAAAAGCAATGACGACGTTTGAACGTTATTACATTGCGGATCCGGCGAGCCATGTGGAAGAAAAAAATGCGTATTATGTCTTGCGTAATGATGAAGACATTTGTGAAGCAATTTTGACTGCTTTTCATTTACCAAAAACGGGGCATATTATTAATGGGCATACGCCAGTCAAAGAAAAGAAAGGGGAAAGTCCAATGAAAGCCAATCGTCGGATGCTGGTGATTGATGGCGGCTTTGCCAAAGCCTATCAAAAGACGACTGGGATTGCAGGCTATACGCTACTTTCCAATAGTTACGGCATGCTCCTTGCTGCGCACCAACCCTTTACCTCGGTCGAAGATGCCGTTGAAAATGGGACCGATATTGTCTCGACTTTGCGGGTTGTAGAACAGGTTTCGACACGCAAAAAAGTTGCTGAGACGAATATTGGTGAAAAACTCAAACAGGAGAGCCAAGATTTGCTATACTTGTATCAGCACTTTGATCGGTTATAACAAAAGCCACTCAAATATCAAAGGAGGATACCTTTATTAACAAGCAACAATTATTAGCAGAAAAATTTGGCTATTCCGCCTTTCGACCAGGGCAAGAGGCCATTATTAATAAAATTTTACAACACGAAAACGTGTTAGGAATTATGCCGACAGGTGGGGGGAAATCAGTGTGTTACCAACTGCCATCATTGATGTTAGAAGGATTGACCTTAGTGATTTCTCCTTTGATTTCACTGATGAAAGATCAGGTAGATCAACTCAATGAGATGGGAATTCCAGCAACCTATATCAATAGTACCCTCACACAAGAAGAGACCAACCAACGCTTTCGTCAAGTCGGCCAAGGAGAAGTTAAACTACTCTACGTTGCACCCGAACGTTTAGCCAGCTACGACTTTCAGGAGCTCTTGCGTTACGTCGAATTAAGCTTATTGGCCGTCGATGAAGCCCACTGTATTTCGCAATGGGGACACGATTTTCGTCCCAGTTATTTAAGTGTGGCTGAAACGATTCAGCAGTTTGATCAAAAACCACCAATTGTTGCATTAACGGCCACTGCGACGCCACAAGTGGCTGAAGACATTTGTCAACGGCTAGGGATTCCAATGGCGAATGAGGTCAAAACAGGTTTTTCCCGTGAAAATCTCGCCTTTCAAGTGGTGAAAAACCAAAAAGACGTCTACTTGTTAGAATATCTACGATTGAATCAAGAGCAATCGGGCATCATCTATGCGAGCACGAGAAAAGAAGTTGAACGCATCTATCACTTGTTGCAACACCACAAGATAAAAGTGGGTCGGTACCATGCAGGTCTGAGTGAAATCGAGCGCTCAACGAATCAAGAATTCTTTTTATTTGATCGTATCCAAGTAATCGTTGCAACGAATGCCTTTGGAATGGGGATTAATAAAAGCAATGTGCGCTTTGTGATTCACGCCCAAATGCCTGGGAATATTGAATCTTACTACCAAGAAGCTGGCCGTGCGGGGCGAGACGGTTTGCCAAGTGAGGCCATTTTACTCTACGGGGCCCAAGACATCCAGATTCAGAAATTTTTTATTGAACAATCGGAATCAGACATCACTTATCGCCAAAGCGAACATGTGAAATTGCAGGAGATGAACCAGTACGCGCACACGCAAATGTGTTTGCAAAAATATATTTTACGTTACTTTGGGGAAACCAATCCTCAAGACTGCGGCCAATGTAGCAACTGCTTGGACGAACGAGAATCAGTGGATATTACTTTAGAGACGCAAAAAGTCCTTTCGTGTGTCAAACGGATGGGGGAACGCTTTGGCAAATCACTCGTTGCAAAAGTGCTTGCCGGCTCGAACGATCAAAAGGTCAAGCAATGGCGGTTTCATGAACTACCGACGCATGGTTTAATGCACGACTGGACCCAAAAAGATTTGTCCAGCTTGATTGATTACTTAACCGCAGAAGGCTACCTAGTGCCATCTGAAGGGCAGTTTCCGACACTCGCCGTTTCGAGTCTCGGCGTTCAAGTTTTATTAGGGAAAATACGAGTCTCGCGGAAGCAAAACCTTGTGAAACAAATTCTAGCGGATGATGCACTCTTTGAACAGTTACGTAGTCTACGTTTAGAAATTGCACAAGCACAAAACTTACCGCCTTATATCATTTTTTCTGACCAAACCTTAAAAGAACTGGCCGAAAAGCAACCGCAAACCACCTTAGATTTTCTTGATATTAAGGGCGTTGGGCAAAATAAATTGGAGAAATACGGTGAGGCGTTCCTAGCGGTGTTAAAAGCAGCAAACACAAAAACAATGTAACCAGTGCAGGGCTCAAGCAGGAAAGGCCTCCCTAAGTCAAGTTTGAGTGGGAGGATTTTAATAGCGAACCTTCTTCTTGAAGCCCTGTTTTTCTAAAAATAGACAGAGGAGGGCAGCAATGTCGATAAAAATCTTTCTTGTTGAAGATGATGAAATGACTCGTGAAGGAATTGAGGCCTATTTGTTAGCAAAAAATTATCAAGTGATGGTTGCAGCAGATGGCGAACGTGCTTGGAGTCTATTTAAAAGAAATTCCTTTGATCTTGTCATTTTAGATGTGATGTTACCCAAAGAAGACGGATTCCAAGTATTGCAAAAAATTCGAAAAGTAAGTGAAGTCCCAGTCTTAATGTTAACAGCCATGAATGACGAATCCACACAAGTATTAAGTTTTAATTCGCAAGCAGACGACTATATGAGTAAACCTTTCTCGCTCGTTGTGTTAGAAAAACGAATCGAAGCACTACTGAAACGAACAAAAAAAGCAAAAGAATTGAAACTTTGGCATAATCAAGACGCCTTCGTTGATTTTGTAGGCTACCAAGGAATGTATCAGGGGAAAGTAGTTGATTTAAAGCCCAAAGAAATTCAAGTGTTAAAATTGTTGATTACGCACAAAAATCAAGTCTTGTCACGTGAACAAATTTTGAGCAGTCTATGGACGGAAGACGAAGCACCACTGGATCGAGTGATTGATGTGTACATTAAAAATCTACGAAAAAAACTCGGGTTGAATTGCCTAGTCACAGTCAAAGGGGTTGGCTATAAATACGAAGAGAGTAAAGAAAATGAGTAAACTAAAAATATTACCGAAAACATTTATTTACACCATTACAATCATGGGGGGAATCGTTTTATTTGTTCATGCATTGATTTACTTTGGTCTGCCACGGTTTTACTACCAGCAAAAAAATCAAGATGCCAAAGTAGAAATGAGGAACTTGGTTGAACAAATTCAAAAGACGCCCGCCGATCAAGTGCTTGAGAAATTAGCTAATTACGCGGTGAAAGAAAATGTGAATCTTCATCTACGACTGAACGGTCAAACAAATTATGATTTTCAAGGGTTTACGCCGTTGAAGATTGAATACAATGGCGCATCACTGAACGCGCTCCCAATTTATGTACACGATGGCACCGGCAAAGTGAGCCCGATTATCGTTATTCAGGAACAATTTAAAGCGCATGGACAAACCTATGAATTGCAATTAATGTTGAATACCCAGCCAATTGAAGAAACAAAGCAAATGACGTTACGGTTACTCCCCTACACCTTGCTGTTGAGTTTCTTACTCGCCTCTCTTTTTGCCTATTTGTTTAGTCGTCTTTTAACAAAACCGATCAAAGAGGTACTGATTGGAACCAAAAAGATGGAACAACTACAACCAGGAGCCTTCATTCAAGTCTATTCAGCAGATGAAATGGGTGATTTAGCTGCGCAGATCAATGACTTATATGAAAAATTATGGAAAACGATTGATTCTTTGGAAGATAAAGTTCGGATTTTGGGCGAAGTAGAGGAAGAGAAAATCCAATTTCTACGAGGTGCCTCGCATGAATTAAAGACCCCTTTAACGTCACTTAGTATTTTGTTAGAAAATATGCAGTTAAATATCGGCCCTTATAAGAATCGAGAGGTCTATCTAGACAAATCCCTTGAAATGGTCAGACAATTGTCAGAAATGCTTCAAACGATGTTGGAAAGCAGTCAATTAACGACGCTCCCTTTAACCGAAAGTCCTTTAACAAACATTGCGACGATCTTACAAACAACCATCGGGGACTATGAGATTTTGGCCAAATCGAAACAGATTGACTTACAAGTAACAATTGAAACAAGGACATTGATGTACCCAATCCCCGCCAAAGAATTGTCAAAAGTTTTTTCAAATCTCCTTTCAAATAGTATCCATTATACAAAAGCAGGTGAGACGGTAAACATTCAATTGACAGAAAGAACATTTTCGATTGAAAACACGGGCGTGACATTTTCTGAAGAAACACTGCAACGATTGTTTCAACCCTACTATCGCCCCGATTTTTCAAGAGAGAAACATGCGGGAGGAACAGGACTGGGCTTGTATATCGTAAAAACGATTTTAGAACACTATCGTTGCCCTTTTTCCTTTTCACCAACAGACAATAGTGTAATTTTCCAAATAACATTTAATCATTTCATATAGGTTTCATATAGGCTTGTTATCCTCTTCTTGTCAATAAACAAGAGGAGGATTTTTCTATGTCAATGTTTCAACGCGCATGGTTTTATATTCTTAGGAAAAAAGGAAAAACCGTGATTATGTTTTTTATTTTATTTGGGATTGCTACAGCAACGATTAGTGGTGTCGCCATAAAAAAGGCAACAAGTGTATCTAGAGAACAAGCGAACCAATCGCTGAATTCAAATTTTAGTTTAAGGCAAGACCCTAGTTCAGGCTTAAGCGGCACACGAGGATTTGGGAATGTGCCAGGTTCTTTGGTTGAAGAAATCAAAAAGAATCCAGCCATTACCGGTTACGACGCCAAGGCACTCGGTGAAGCACAGTTAACGGATTTTGAACAAATACCCTTAGAATCGGAATCAATTCAAATAAGTCCCGAACAAATTGAAAAGTATAAGAAGATTATTGATATTGAAGGAAGTTTCAATTCAAAATTAGATAATAAATTTGAAAGTAAGCAGTTAACTTTAACAAAAGGACGTCACTTGACCCCTCAAGACAAAAATAAGGTATTAATTCATGAAGACTTTGCTCGGGCAAATCAGCTCGAACTGGGGGATATGCTGAATCTAAATGCCAGTCCCTATCAATCGATTAATCCTAATTTCGATGCAAAAAAAGATCAAGTAATTGGAACAGAAATCATCGGTTTATTTAGTGGGAAAAACGAAGGAAATCCGATTTATAGCAGTGATTTATATGAAAATATTTTTTTTACAGATTTAGAAACAGTGAAACAGATCAATCAATTTACAGATGATACCTTGCCTTATCAAGAGTTGAAATTTTATGTTAAAAATCCTAATGAATTAGACAAAGTACTTAAAGAAGTGAAGAGTCTACCCATCGATTGGGAAAAGTATGAACTAATGGATTCAAGTTATACCTATCCAGGAATGGACGCTTCTTTGAATAGCATGGATCAGTTAATCAATAAGATGTTGATTGGAACGATTGTGATTAGTGCGGCAATTCTATCTTTAATTTTAATTTTTTGGATCAATGGGCGAATTCATGAATCTGGCGTATTGCTGTCGATAGGGATTTCAAAAGTAAATATTATTAGCCAATATATTTTAGAGCTCTTTTTGATTGCCGTTCCAAGTTTTATTTTATCCTATTTTTCTGGTCAGCTCATTGCACAAAATATTGGAAATCAATTAGTGGAACAAGCCAAAGAACAAGGCGAAGCGATGATTCGGCAAGGTTTTGGTGGGATGCCGCTTGGTTCTGATGCAGGCTCCAATCTATTAACAAAGACGATGGATCATCTAGATGTTTCCATTCGCTTAAGCGAGATGCTTAATGTTTGGTTCATTGGGATGCTAATTATTGTCGTCTCTGTGTTGATTGCTTCAACATTTATTATTCGTTTGAAACCAAAAGAAATACTATCAAAAATGAGCTAAAGGAGAAAAATGATGACACAACTATCGTTGAACAATGTTTCTTATGCCTATAAAAATCGTGAAGAGAAATATGTTTTGGATCAAGTAAATATGACCTTTGAAGCGGGCTGTTTTTATGCAATCTTGGGGCCTTCTGGTTCGGGAAAGTCAACACTGCTCTCACTATTGGCAGGTTTAGATGAACCAAGTGCAGGTCAGATCACAATTGCAGGTCAAGACATTAAAGAAAAGGGCTATCACTACCATCGAAAAGAGCAAGTTTCAATTGTCTTTCAAAATTACAATTTACTTGATTACTTGACGCCACTAGAAAACATTCGATTAATTAATAAAAAAGCAGCCCCACAAATTTTGTTAGAATTGGGCTTGAATGAAAAAGAAATTCACCGGAATGTTTTACAATTATCCGGTGGGCAGCAACAACGGGTAGCCATCGCTCGAGGGTTAACTTCAGAGGTTCCGATTATTTTAGCGGATGAACCTACGGGAAATCTCGATGAAGAAACGGCAGATGAAATCACCAAAATTTTACAAGAAACTGCACATCTACAAAAGAAGTGCGTTATTGTAGTGACTCATAGTAAGGCACTCGCCAAACAAGCAGATGTTATTCTTAAATTAGAAGATCGCCGTCTAGTGACACTGAAAAAGTAAACAAAGAAGAAAAGAGCCGATAGTGGATGTCGGCTCTTTTCTTCTTTTTCGTTAGGTGCGAATTATTAAGCAAAGGTTTCGTTTGTTTCGGCTACTGCCCGTAGTTTCCCTGTTTTGGGATTAATGACAAAACCACGCACTTCAACATCTTTGGCAATTAAGGGATGCTGCTGAATGGCATTGACAGTTTTGGCAACAGAATCTTCTACATGTTCAAACCCCTCTAACCAACGTGCAGTATCAAAGTCATCGGTATTAAACGTCTCAAAGGCTTCCGTTGTGATTCCGCGTTCTTTCATTTTTTCAATGAGTGGCGAATTATCTACATTACTCATCCCACAATCATCGTGACCGATGACCATGACTTGTTTAATATCAAAGGCATAAATCGAAACAACTAAACTACGAATGGTCGATCCAACGGGACTTGTGACCATCCCCCCTGCATTCTTAATCGTTTTGACATCTCCGTTTTTAATTCCTAATGCCGCAGGAAGCAATTCTGTAAGGCGGCTATCCATGCAAGTTAGAATGGCCAGTTTTTTATTTGGATTGCTATCGGTTAGGTAAGGAAGGTACTCTTTGTTTTCTACAAAGGCTTCGTTGTAAGTTAAAATTTCATCAAAAACGGGTTTCATTTGTCATCCTCTTTTCGGTAGCGTTTCGTAAACGCCTGATTTTTTTGAGTGCTTCTAACTATTATAATAATAAAAATTAAAAAAAGTAAAATAAAAAGAACTCCTGCAAACAAGCTTTTTTTCGGAACAAGGGGTTGGAGAATCCCTGCTAAAAATGCTCCAGACACGGCAACGGTCCAAATAAGAAGGTCTAGCATCGGCGCTTTCCAAGGTTTTTTCTTTTGTAACGCTTGGGAAATATCCGTACCTAAGGAATGCAAGACCCCTGAAAAAAACGTCCGACCGATGATTTTCTCATCGACTTGAATTTGGATTGCATTTTGTAAGCCCATGGCAGTAGTGAGCGGTAAATAGGACCATTCGTCTTGAAAATCAAAATGAATCATTAAAAAGCTACAAAAAACAAGGAAAGTTTCTGTGGATAAAATCGCCAATAAATTTTCTCTCGGAAAGCGACTTTTGATGAGGTCGCCTAAAAAAGCGCCAAAAACAAAACTCAAAATTAAAAAAAGATAAGGCAAAGCTTGAATAAAATCAGCTTCTGCTAAATAAAAAGCAAGACGCGTGGAATTGCCACTCATAAAGGAGAGAAACATACCTCCGATACCGAATAAACCTAAAATATCAATAAAGCCAGAAAAGCCACTTAAAAATAAAGCTAAAATAATTTTTCTTTGACGTTGTTTGTTTTGAATCATTTCCCTCACCTCCAAATAAATATTATAGCTTGGAATCACGAGAAAAGCCTTGCTATCATTGAGAATCATTCTCAATTGCGATGAGTGACAAAGAAAAACTCCCTTGTAAAATACAATATATAGTATTATAATCGTTTGAAGAACACAATATATAGTGTTTATGAAGAATTAGGAGTGTTTGCAATGATTAAAGAACAAATGGCACGTTTAAATCCCATCCTTTCAAAATTCTCAGGAATTTATCCAATAGAAGCGTCAATGACTCAAACATTTTCAGGTATTTCTCGTTTAATTATGCTTGATCGTTACGCTGCAAAAGATCCAACCGGAGAAACAATTGTGTTAGGGGACTTGGTAGTCCTAACGACACGGCCGGACCCACAATACCCTTCCAGAGGGCTAGGGAAAGTCGTTGCGATTTCGGAAGAGGGGTTGACGATTGAAGTGGAAGAAGCCTTTCGAAGCGCCTTAGCACAAACCGATGAAGAAGCAAGCGGGCAAGTCAGCCGATTGCTCTCGGAAGTAGAAAAGCCCCTCGAATTGTATTATGAGCAGATTGCCAAGCGCGTCGCACATGGGATTGCCAAAGAAGAAACATCTCCTGCGAACTATGCGAAAGCTTTTGATGCATTTTATGAGCAGTTGCTTCAACAACAATTGATTCCAGCTGGTCGAGTACTCTACGGCGCTGGAACAGACTCGCAAGTGACTTATTTTAACTGTTATGTGATGCCTTTTATCCACGATTCACGGGGCGGTTTGGCGCGTCACCGGCAAGAAGTCATGGAAATCATGAGCCGGGGTGGCGGCGTTGGGACGAATGGTTCGACTTTACGCCCACGGGCCGCTATTGTACACGGGGTTAGCGGAAAGTCTTCAGGTGCGGTCTCTTGGCTCAATGATCTGGCTAACTTAACGCATTTAGTCGAGCAAGGGGGCAGTCGTCGTGGGGCTCAGATGATTATGATGGCTGATTGGCATCCAGATATTTTTGAATTTATTTTGGCAAAAATGCAACAACCGGCAATTTTGCAACACTTGATTCAAACAACTGAAAATGATACGATCCGTCGTTTAGCGAAGGAGAAACTGCAATTTAAACCACTGGATTTTGATGAACAAGCGGCGCTAGAAAAAATAGTGGCCGCACAAGAAGCGCTGGGTTTGAACGATCATCCCTTTGTGCGCACTAGTAAGCAAAAGTTAGCAGATGGGGGAACCTATCATGTCAACCAACCTGATTTTTTATCGGGAGCCAATATTTCCGTCTGTTTAACGAAAGAATTTATGGCCGCAGTTGAAGCCGACACCACGTATGCCCTTCGCTTTCCGGCGGTCGACCAGTATCAAGCCGAAGAAATGGCCGATTATGATGCAAATTGGGCCGAGGTTGGCGATGTTCGCGAATGGGAAAAAACAGGACGTCGCGTGAAGGTATACCAAGAAATTCGCGCACGTGAATTATGGGACCTGATTACGTTTTGTGCAACTTATTCAGCAGAACCAGGAATTTTCTTCATCGATAATGCGAACGAAATGACAAATGCCACGGCTTACGGTCAAAAAGTAGTAGCGACCAATCCTTGTGGAGAACAACCGTTGACTCCCTACGCTGTTTGTAATTTGGCAGCCATCAATCTAGCGAAAATGGTGAATAAAGAGACGAAAACCGTAGACTTCGATCGATTAGTCGCTACCGTTCAAACGAGCGTACGTTTTCAAGATAATGTCATTGATGCGACGCCTTACTTCTTCGATAAGAATGAAAAACAAGCGAAAGGCGAGCGTCGCGTGGGCCTGGGAGTCATGGGATTGGCAGATTTATTGATTTATTGTGAACAGACCTATGGTTCAATCGAAGGCAATCAACTCATTGATCAAGTCTTTGAAAAAATAGCTGTAACCGCCTATCAAACGTCTATTGAATTGGCAAAAGAAAAAGGAAGTTTTCCATTTTTAATTGGGCAAACAGAAGCCGAAACACAAGAGTTGCGCCAGGCGTTTATTTCTTCTGGTTACATGAAGCAGATGCCAGAAGCCATTCGACAAGGCATTTTGCAACACGGCATTCGCAATTCGCATCTATTGACCGTAGCGCCGACCGGTTCGACAGGAACCATGGCAGGTGTTTCCACAGGTCTCGAACCGTATTTCTCTTTTTCTTATTTTAGAAGTGGCCGTTTAGGGAAATTCATCGAGGTGAATGCTGAAATTGTTGAAGAATACTATGCCAGCCACCCCACTCAAAAAACAGACGCGTTGCCAGCATTCTTTGTATCAGCGATGGATCTAAGCCCGACCGCCCATGTTGGTGTTCAATGCGCGATTCAACGTTGGGTGGATAGTTCCATTTCGAAAACGGTGAATGCGCCAAAAGGTTCAACCGTCCAGCAAGTGGCGGAAATTTACCAAGACTTATACCGTGGAGGAGCCAAAGGAGGGACCGTCTATGTCGATGGCAGCCGTGACTCCCAAGTCTTGACCTTAGAAGCAAAAGAAAATGAACAAGTCGTCTTAGAAGAAACAACGGAAAAGGACGAAATTTCAGACCTTCTTGGACCAACAGAAGAGTTGCTAGGAGAAGTTTGTCCGATTTGTCAAAAAGGCACAGTCGAAGAAATCGGAGGATGTCAAACGTGTACCAATTGTCAGGTACAGTTACAATGTGGTTTATAAAATGGGAAGGACTGGAGAATGAAAATGAAAATTTATACCAAAAGTGGCGATCAAGGAAAAACGAGTATTATTGGTGGCGAACGGATAAAAAAATCAGATCCTCGTGTACGCGCCTATGGTAGCGTGGATGAAGTAAACGCTTGGGTCGGAGAAATAATCGCACAATTGACAGACGAATTTACTGATTTAAAGGCAGAACTAGAACAAATGCAAGTCTTGCTTTTTGACATAGGGACCGATTTAGCTACGCCTGAAGGAATCCGAGAATATATTGTCAACCAAGCAGATTTATTACGTATCGAAGGGCTGATTGACGCCTATACGCAGGAATTAAAGCCGATCGAAAAATTTATTTTACCAGGTGGTCATATACTAGCGAGTCGTTTTCATATCGCGCGTACGGTGACACGCCGCGGAGAAAGAGAAATCACACAATTAATTACAGATGGTGTCCCGATTAATCTTCATGCCTATAAAGTCGTCAATCGTTTATCCGATTTGTTTTTTGTACTTGCACGTTACATGAATCAAGTGTATGAAATCGAGGAACCCTTTTACGAACGGGCAGGGAAGGTCTTTTACAATGAGTAAATGAACGGGTTTGAATGTGGAATAAAACCAATACCAAGAGGCTGTGACAGATGTCGCAGCCTCTTTGTTCTAAGCTATCAATCGTTAGGACTCCTCTGGGTATTCTTGTAAAAAGGCCATCGCCAATTGCAATGGAAGAATATGCTTGGCGGTTTCCAGCGAGTAGCCAAGCAAACCCTCGATTTTTTCTAAACGATAAAGTAACGTATTTCGGTGGATAAACAAGGCTCGTGAAGTTTCAGCCAAGTTTAGCTGGTAATGTAAATACGCGCGGAGTGTTTCGAGTAAATCGCCTTTTTTCCCCGATGTTCCCTGTAGCGGAGCCAAATAGTGTGTGATAAATTCTTGAGCGACCTCGTTTGGCACTTGTTGTCGTAAAAAGAGTTCGAAATAATAGTCCTTGGCAAAATACACTTGGCTTTGTTGCCGTTGTTGATAAGCCATCATTTGCTTGGCTTCTCGATAGCTTTGCTTGATGTTTTCGATGGGTTGTTTCGTGCCGACAAACACATTCAAACAAGAGTGTGGCGGTAAGCTGGTAAATAAATACTGGTGAAAGTCTTGAAAAAATTGTTTTTCGCGCTCGTCTTCTTTTGCAGTATCGGTTGGTGCCCGACCAACAAGACCAATGAAAGCTTCGGCTTGTTTAAAAATATGAATGGTCGGATAAGTCGGGTGTTGAAAGAATTGCGCAGCGGATAAACTTTTGCGAATGGCTTTTTCTTCTGCATATTTTTGCTGCACTAAGCTTTGACTTTGGTCGTTGGCGACTTCAAAAGCCACAATAAAAACCGTGTAGGGAATCTCGTAATTGAATTCGATATTAAATGCGTTTAATTCTTCAATTGAATGATTGCCAAAAAGCAATTCACGATAAAAATCACGCCGCACTTTATTTTGAATCCGATTTTTTTCATTTTGGTGAACAATTTCTAAAGCAACGGTTAGCGCCATGTGTTCTAACGCGAGATAATCTTGGCGAGTCAATTCTTTCCGTGTTTGAAGGACAATCAAGTAACCATAGGTAATCTCATTAAAAAAGACGGGCAAAATCACCCCACTCGTTTGATCTTGCAATAAAAAAATCGAAGGATGTTTGAGGGTTTGAAATTGTCCGGGTAGTGATTGAAAGGCATCAACATCAAAAGTCTTTTGATGTTGATCGGCGAGTAGATAAGGCGAAAAGGCTTCATCTACAACTGGAGTGAGCAGATGCCAATCATTACTCGTAATGAGGACAGGATTTCCAAGTAAGGCTTCTAATTTTTCTTTTAATTGGGCAATGCTCTTTCCTTGTAGACCGTATTCTAAAAATTTTGAGCTGAGGTCTAGCGCTAATTGGTTGGCTTCATTGGCTTTACTTGAAAGAAGATTCATGACGGTATTTAAAATCTTTGAAAAAGCCATCCCGTAAGGAATTTCAATTAATGGAATGCCTCGTTCATTGCATTCACGTAGAAGTTCTGGTGGCAAAGGCGTTAAGTAGACTTGTGGCTTAATACAAATGCCGGCGATGTTTAGCCGATCAAAGTGGGCCAAAAAATCAGCCATGGCTTGTGGTGTTTCTTTAAAAAAGTAGCCGGATGTCACAATCAGTTCTCCAGGCGTTAACCAATCAGCCGCTTTTGGATTGTCTAAAATATTCACTCCTGTAATATTGTTTGTTCCCCCTGATTTACCGGCTAAAAGTTTAAAATCTTTCGTGAATGGTAGGGTTAAAAAGGTCGTGACGTTCATTCATTTTTCCTCCTCGTACGTTTTTGGTTAAAATGACTAAAAAAATATCTTTTTTTCAAGTAGAACATCTATAGAAAAGCGTTTTCATTCAAAGTATCATACAGTTGTAGTTAGAAAATAAACATTATAGGAATGTGAGTGGTATGGCTTACTATACAGGGTTCATCGGAGAAAAATCAAGTGAAAGCTTTCAAAATCAGACCATTGAAGGAGAAGTTGTTCAGATTTTTGAGCAAACGATCAATATTGTACTAAAGAAACAATTTCCAAATTTACTTACGATGGGGAATATGCACATGCGAGCCAGTCCGCAAAGCCTGGCCTTTCCTTCTTTTTCAAGAATTCGAGCAGGTTTAAAAGTTGGCGATGCTTGCCTGTTTCAAGCAGGAACACGACTGCTTTTTTCTGACTGTACTTGTTCGTTGGAAGTGGTTAAAGAAACGTCACTTTCTGTCAATCGAAATCGGATAGATGCGGCGTCATTTCGGCGTAAGCAAGCATTTTTAGAAGCGACCTTGCTTGAAACAAATCAGCATCAACGGCAAGCAGGCTTCGTTCCATTTTATCAACGATTCATCCAAGTGAACCAACAATTACAAACCGCCCTCATCGCAAGCGATTGGCTACAGGTAGAAGAGCAAGTACTGCAACTCATTGGCTTAGGTATGGGTCTGACGCCTTCGGGCGATGACTTACTAACAGGGCTCATGTTGATCCTCTTTAATGAACAAAACTTGAAGGAAATAATTGTTCGTGCATTAGAAAGAACCAATTCAATTAGTCAACACCAATTATTTTTTGCGAGTCAAGGTCGAGCGAAACCAAGTGTTTTAGCAGTGATTCATGAACTGTATCGATCAGGGCAAGCAGATGCAGCATTTGAAAGCGCCGTGATGGAGACGCTCGCAATTGGCTCAACGTCTGGTCATGATTTATTAACTGGCGTGGCAAGTGGGTTACAAATTCTCAGCAGAAAAGGAGCAGAAAAAAATGAATTTAGTCGTGAAAACAATTCCCAATCGTTACATTGATTCCGTGTCCTTAATGGCCTTGTCGACCAAGGCCAATCAAATTGACGGGATCGATCAAATCATCCTTGCGATGGCAACAGATATGAATAAAGAGGTCATGAAAAACGTTGGCCTTTTCAATGAGCAAGTAGAAAAAGCCCTTTCGAGTGATCTGTTAATCGTAATGAAAGTGAAAGAAACAAAGGATGAAGCAGCGATTTTAACAGCGGTTGAAGGCTTACTAGATAAGAAAGAAAAAGTTGATTTTCAGACAGGGCCGCATCTTTCAAAGACCATTCATGAAGCGCATGCGCACGATGATACGACCAATTTCGCTTTTATTTCAGTTAATGGGCATTTCGCTGCACGTGAAGCGCAACAAGCGTTAGATAATCATTTACACGTCATGTTATTTAGTGACAATGTTTCTGTAGAAGATGAGATTCATCTAAAAGACCAAGGCCTTGCCAAAGGTCTCTTGGTGATGGGGCCTGATTGCGGCACGGCAATAATCAACCATATCGGTCTAGGGTTTGCCAATCACGTTCGCCCAGGGAACATTGGGGTGATTGGGGCTTCAGGTACGGGTTCACAAGAAATAGCCGTCCGTATCCACGAATTCGGCGGAGGGATCTCTCAATTGTTAGGCGTCGGTGGCCGTGATCTCAGCGAAGCCGTCGGAGGGCGAATGATGCTTGCGAGTATGCAATTGTTGGAGGAAGATCCCCAAACAGCAGTCATCGTACTTGTTTCAAAGACACCTGCACCTCGTGTGGAAGCCAAAATCATCGAACAAGCAAAGGAAATGAGCAAACCCGTGGTGGTTTGGTTTGTTGGAGACATGCAAAACCGGGTCGAAGAAAATGTCCATTTTGTCGACTTATCAAAAAATGCCGCTCTAAAAGCCGTTGCACTCGCGGGCATCGATACGAATCAATTGGATGTACATCCTCTAAACTTGCCACTAATTGCGGAAGTACAACAAAAATTGACAGGGGAACAAAAGTACATTCGTGGCTTGTTTACTGGCGGAACCCTATGCTCGGAAGCATATTTTATTGCTAAAGAAAAATATACAAATGTGTATAGTAACACGACAGACGATCTCATGCCGGACCTTTCGCAAATGCATACGTTTATTGATTACGGGGCAGATGAGTATACAGATGGCAAGCCGCATCCGATGATTGATCCAAGCAACCGAATCGAAGGCTTTAAACAAGTGGCACAAGATCCGAGCGTGGGGGTTATCTTACTCGATTTCGTTTTAGGCTACGGCGCCCATCCTGATCCAGTTGGCGCCATGGTCCCAGCAATGATGGAAGCCAAGGAAGCTGCAGAAAAAGCGGGCCGCCATCTAGAAATTATTGGTTACGTTTTAGGCACACCGCTAGACGAGCAAAATTTACAAGAGCAATTAGCCAAACTCGAAAGTACCGGTGCCACCTATGCAAGTAGCATGCAAAATGCGGGCTTATTAGCACGAGAATTTGTAGAGAAAGGTGAATAAAATGAACCCATTACTAAATACGAAACTAAACGTTATCAATGTCGGATTCGCAGGATTTCATGAAGATATCTTGGCTCAAGGTGGCCAAAGTACACAATTAGACTGGGCGCCTCCCGGCTATGGCAAAGAAGCCGTTTTGGCCGCTTTAAAAATTTTAGAAAAACCAGAACACGCGGAAAAAATCCAAGCCGCGAACCAGCGGGTCTTCGAACGCATGACGTCTTCCAGTATCTTTTTAACCGGTTATGCTCCTGCTTTAGAAGTCGTCCCCGGCATGAAGAAAAATATGATTTTGCACGCTGGACCACCAATCACTTGGGAAAAAATGAACGGACCGATGCAAGGTGCTGTTTTAGGTGCCGTTGTCTTTGAAGGATTTGCTGAAAACCTAGAAGAAGCGCGTCAATTCGTTGAAGCAGGTGGTATCGAGTTTCGCCCTTGCCATGAACATCAATGTGTCGGATCAATGGCCGGCGTCACCTCAGCATCCATGTATATGCACATTGTCGAGAATCGGACGTATGGCAACGTCGCATACACGAATTTAAGTGAACAATTGGCAAAAATTTTACGCATGGGGGCAAATGATGAAACCGTGATTGAACGACTCATTTGGATGCGCGATGTTTTTGGACCGATGCTAGCAGAAGCGATGACCTATATTGAAGGAGGCATTGATTTACGCTTGCTCGTTTCAGAAGCCGTGCACATGGGTGATGAGTTACATAATCGCAACGTCGCAGGAACCGTGTTATTAATGCAGGCGATTACGCCAGGAGTGATTCAAACGAAATTTTCGGTGGCTGAACAAAAAGAGGTCTTTGATTTTATTGCCAGCAGTGACTACTTTTCCGGCCCAACTTGGATGGCCTTTTGTAAAGCCGCTTTAGATGCTGCAGTTGGTACAGAAGAATATAGTTCAATTGTGACAACCATGGCCCGAAATGGCACCGAATTTGGGATTCGTTTGGCGAGTATGCCGCCTTCTCAATGGTTCGTTGGTCCGGCACAAAAGGTGATTGGCCCGATGTTTGCCGGTTATACGGAAGCCGATTCTGGCTTAGATATTGGCGATAGCGCGATTACAGAGACTTATGGCTTAGGTGGTTTTGCAATGGCTGCTGCGCCAGCGATTGTCGCTTTAGTTGGTGGAACTGTTGCCGATGCGATGAATTACACCCAATCAATGGAAGAAATTACAACCGGACAAAATCCGAATGTCACCATCCCGGCTTTAAACTTCATGGGATTGCCAAGTGGCATTGATCTAATAAAAGTGATTCAACGCAACACCTTACCTGTCATTAATACGGCCATTGCACATAAAGAAGCCGGGATTGGAATGATTGGTGCGGGAATTACCTATCCGCCTTACGAGGCATTCACGAAGGCAATCATCGCCTTTAGTAAAAAATTTAAGTCAGGTGAGGAAAATGGAAAATAGCACAACACTTTTTGAAATCTTGCAACAAACATCCCAAGCAAAAATCTTAACTGACTTAGCAGCTGTAAAACATTGGGATGTTCAGGTTGTCAATGAGCGAGGCCAATCTCCTCTACATCTTTCTGTGATGAACAATCAACTGGCAGTGACTGCGTATCTGTTAGGCAAAGGGTTTGACCCGAGTCAAAAAGATCAGACACAACTTTCCCCCTTTATTGCAGCCGCTGCAAACGGCTTTGATCAGCTGTTTTCACTGATTTTGGCTTTTTCGCCGGAATTAAAGCAAGTCAATCGTTTTGGCGGAACCGCCTTGCATCCATCTGCTGAAAAAGGGTTTATCCGTGTCGTTCAAAAAGCCCTCTTAGCCGGTGTTCCTGCAGATGAGAAGAATCGATTAAGCTGGACGCCCTTATTAGAAGCAGTCATTTTAGGAAATGAAGGGTTTTTATATCGTGATTTAATTATCGACCTATTAAATGCCCAAGCCGATCCAAGCATGACCGATGATTTTGGTCTGGATGCAGTGAGTTATGCCAATCGACTCGGGCATCGAAATATCGCAGAACTATTGCATCAAGGGGAAAGACTGGATGCTTTTGCCGAAATTCGTCAACTTTTACGAGAAGAAAAGCACCCTCTTGCACTCGCAAAACTAAGTCAAATGCCAAGCAGCTTGGAAACGACCTATTACTTAGGTCGAACGTACGAACAACTAGGAGAGGAGGAAAATGCGACTTATTACTATGAACAAGGGTTGACTACTTCACTCGAATTTGCTTATTACTTAGCGAATTTAGCGAAAAAACAAGGAAATCAGGAAAAAGCACGTGCGTATTTTATCAAAGGAATTCAAGGAGCCAAGCAACCGACTTTTTATTTGTATCATTTTTCAAACTTTTTGCGAGAAATCGGTCAACATGAAGAAGCACTCCAAGTGATGGACCAACTTCTCGAAAAAGACCAGCAACGAGTCGATTATTTATTTCACAAAGCCAATAGTTTCCGTAGTTTGGGACAACATCAAGCCGCATACGAAGCGATGGCACAAGCCCATCAACTTCAACCGAAAAACACCTTATATTCTGAGCACATGGCGCAGTCAAAAGAATTAATGGAGGCATAGAAATGGAAAATTCATTGGATCCAACAAACAAAACAGGCCCGGTAATGGAAGAGATTGACTTCTCTTCCGTCTCCGAAGAGCTCTTACCGAAAACGGCTGAGGAGCGCGATTGGGGAATCGGAAAGTTTACAACACTATGGATGGGTTCCGTCCATAACATTTTGTCTTACATGACCGTTGCAGGTTTCTTCGCTTTAGGTTTAAATTCCAAGCAAGTTCTCGCTGCGGTGATGACTTCAGCTATTATTGTTTCGATCTTTTACGTGATAAATGGTATCGCTTCCGCCAAGTATGGCATTCCATTTACAATGGTGTTACGCAGTGTTTTTGGTCAGAAGGGTTCGATTTTCCCGGCCCTTGCTAGAGGGCTGATTGCAGGAGTAGTTTTCTTTGGTACCCAAAGTGTCGTGACTGCAAAAGCAATGGATGTGATTTTTGCCCGCATCTTTCCTAACTACACCGCTATTGGTGGTGGCGGGCACCTTTTTGGACTACCCATCTACACGGCGTTGAGTTTCTTCTTGGTTTGGATTGTGACAGTTGGTCTTTTTATGGGTGGGACAAAGGTCATCGATAAGCTTGGGACTTATGCCTCACCAGTTGTCTATGTTTTTATCGTTTGGGCTGCTGTTTGGGCGATTCAAACGGCAGGAGGTTTTTCGAATGTTTTAAATTATACACCGGACAATCATCAGTTTAATCTCGTTTTATTTGTTACGTGTGTGAGCGCGCTTGTTTCGAATTGGGCCGGTCCAATTGTCAATATGGGAGATTTTACGCAACGTGCCAAAGATTTGAAGTCGATGATTATCGGTTTGCCTTTAGGCTTTATGTTATCTTACGTGTTGTTCGCGATTACTTGCGTGAGTTTATTTGCTGGAACCGCGATTGCTTTTCCTGAAATCAAGGAATTTGATATTGTACTGGCGATTAATCAAATGAACTCATCTATCGCTGTCATCGTCTTAATTATGGCTTTAAACTTGGGGGCAACGGCCTTCGTTGTTTTTGGAAACTTGTTCCCGGCTGGGTTGCAGTTAACCTCCCTCGCTCCTAAAATGTTCACCGTCAAAACAGGTGGCATTTTAACCGGAATTTTGGGCGTCTTAATTTTCCCGTGGATTATTATTAACCATCTTTTCTTGTTCTATAGTTTTATTGGCTCTATGTTTGGTCCAATCGCGGGGATTATGATTTCTGATTTCTTCATTAATAAAAAAGGCCAACTGAATTTAAGAGAAATCTATGCGCCAGCAGCAACGGATCAATACCGCGACTACAATCCAAGAGCAGTAACCGTTTTGATTATCAGCTTTAGTTTATCGATGGTAGGGGCCTTTTTCCCACAAGTGGCCTTTTTAAAAATTTTAAACAATTTCGCCTTCTTTTCAGGTTTAATTAGTTCGTTTGTTTTGTACACCATTTTAACCATTCGTCATGAAAAAAAATAAAATAAAAGGAGTGTTTTAAACATGTGTCATTCTATGAATGAGTATTTTCATTTTGCTGCGAAAGCAACTGTTGAGGGAATGAAACGCAAAGATGGAGGGCCTTTTGGTGCGACCATCGTTCGAAATGGCGAGGTTGTTGCCGCCGTAGGAAACACCATGATGCGTGATACCGATCCATCCGCCCATGCGGAAATGGTCGCCGTTCGAGAAGCTTGTAAAAAACTAGGTACCATGGATTTGTCTGATTGTGAGGTGTACGCGACTTGTGAACCTTGCCCTATGTGTGTTGGGGTGATGATGTGGGCCAATATTAAAAAAGTTTATTATAGCAGTACACGTGAAGATGCAGCTGAAAATGGCTTCTCCGACATGCATTTACGCCACTATCTCGATGGCAGCGACCCAGCAGCCTTTGACATGGAGGCGATTGGTCCAAGAGAAGAATGTGACCAATTGTGGCAAGTTTTTAAGGAACTCAATCCAGAGTAGACGCTTCATTTTTGATTTTGTAAAAATTTAGAGAAAAGGGGGCTGTGGCATTTGTCACAGCCCTTCTTATTTTACGAATATTTGACGGTTAAACGGGCAACAAAAGCCTGCTCTTTCGGAAACTTTATGAAATGCAAGCAATCGAAAAAACCAATGGTTCACGTATCCCTTAAGTTTCTCGGGGCAATCGGCTGTGGGCAACCTTTTTCTTATCGGTGATTTGAACAATGTTGGTGCTGTGAAGCCAACCCCAAAAAGTTAGATTTTTGGTTTAACTTTTTGGGGGGCATTTCAGATTGAGTTCGAATCCTAAATCATGGACTTCTCGATAAATTTATTAGGTATCGTATCCTTTATCAAAAGAAAGGTAGGTTTGTTCCTCTTTCGTAGACAACAAAGGTACCGTCTTATGAATCGTTGGAATTGCCAAACTGATATCTGAAGCGAAGGGCGATGCGATATCCATATCCATATAAAGAATGTATTGGTTTTTGGTAGACACAGCTAATGTTCCTTTAAGGTCGGTTGTTGTACAATAGACATAGGGAATCCCTCTTGTGAGTATTTGTCTGGCTAGACAGCCTCATTGTATCATTTGGAGAGATTCCTTTTTTGCATCTTTTGAAAGAGTTGGTGTATCAATGGATTGAAGGCATAAATAATTATGAAATTGGTTCGACTACATATCTTCTATGGTTTATCGAAAAAAATAATCATATGGGCATTTTTATTTTTATAAGAACAACTAAATTAGTGCTTTCAGGTTATACATAAATATATTTATGATATAATTTAATTGAGGTTAACGATATATGATATGAGAATCTAGAAATTATTTTTTAGTTTATTAAGTAAGCGCTTTAACAAATTGGAACAACTGTAAATCAAGGGATATTTTATGTTACTAATAGAGATTTTTATTGGCGTAATCCCGGAAGTGGAGGTGGTAATGGTGGCGTTATATACCCTTCTAGTAGTTCACGGAACTATTCAGTAACCGATTCTTGGAGTGCGTATTTCTCTTCACTGCCACCATATGCCCTCACAGATGCAAAGGTAGCTGTGTACGGGATGGATGGAACAAGGACAGTTTCTGCTTACTTTGGTCTTTCGTTCCAAAAATACTTTATAGCCTATGTAATTAGTCTTCCTATAAACACATCGTATTTCTAATGTACCAGTTTACATATTAAAGTATCCCTCGGGGGAGGGGGGACACTTGAGTACAGTTTATGATAAGTTAACGAATTTACTTGATGAGGTTGAAATATGACAACAAACCAATTAATAAGAACTATAAAATATAAAACTAAAATAATATTTAACATTATCTTACAAATAATTATATCATTTAGTATACCATGGCTGAATCAAATAATTATTGATGATGTATTGCTAAATAGGAACTTAGATCTTATTTGGAAAATTAGTATGAGCTATGTATTGTTTGCACTAATAAGCGTGTATTTACATATCGTTTTACCAAAATTAATGATTAAATCAAAAGAATTAATAAGTATGAAACTAAGAATAGATTTAGTTAAGAAAATACAAGAAAATGAGGTTAATGATTATCCAATTTCCGATAGAGGTAATATTCTTACTCTGTTGGATAATGATGTTAATCGAATTTCAGATTTTTTGATTTTTGGTATTAAAGATATCATTACTCAAATTTTGAGTTTGACTATTACTATCGGTATTTTATTGTATATCGATTGGAGAATTGGACTCATATCAATTTCTGTTATTCCGCTCTATCTATTACTGCCTGCAATATTTAAAAGTAAATTAGTTATTTTAAATAAAGAAGTTCAGAATAAAATTACAAATATGAACTCTCTAATTCAAGAAATATTGAGTGGTATTATGCAAATAAGAATTTTTAATAAACAAAAGTATTTTCTCGAAAATGTAGAAAACATTTCAAATGATCTTATTAATACAAGAGTAAAATACGTAGTTATACAAAAATTAGCTAGTGCGACAATAATCATTTATTGGTTGGTTATGTTGATGGTTTTATGGATAGGTGGTTATCAGGTTCTAAATGGACAATTAACAATAGGTGTGTTATTGGTACTCATAAATTATATTGACCGAATTGAGTGGCCTGTAGCAAGAATCTCAGAAATCTACTCGGAGTATCAAAGTTTTCTAGTATCAAAAAACAGGCTAAATGATATTTTAGAGAAACCTTTAAAAGAAAACTTGAACAAAAAAATAAAAGTAGATGAGATTGAAGAAATCTATTTTGAAAATGTATCTTTTGCTTATCCAAATTCTAAAAAAAATATATTTAAAAATACAGAAATTTGTTTAAAAAAAGGAGACTTTATTTGTGTAGTTGGTGATAGTGGGTCAGGAAAATCTACCTTTTTAAAACTATTATTTGGGTTTTACCCGTCAACAAAAGGACGTATATCTATTAATGATAATGATATACAAGAAGTTGATCTAATAAGCTTTAGAGAAAAAGTTGGCTATCTTTCTCAAGAAAATTACTTATTTGAGATGAGTCTGCTTGATAATATTCTGCTCGGTTCGGCTGAAATAGTATCTGAAGAGGAAGTTTACTCAGCGGCAAAGCGAGCAGGTGCTCATCAATTTATAAAAGAATTGGATAGAGGATATCAAACAGTATACGGAAAAGATGGAGTGAATTTATCACAAGGTCAAAAACAAAGAATAGCTCTATCTAGAATATTTTTAAGAAATCCGGATGTCATAGTTTTAGATGAGCCTACTTCAAGTTTAGATAATAAAATTACTGACCAGATCATAGAGTCTATAGTAAATAATTATGGAATAGATAAAATTGTACTATTCATTACTCATAATACCGACAGTATTGAAAAATTTAATAAAATAATGAAGATAGATAATGGGAGAGTTAGAATAGTAAATGAAATATAAAAAAACAAAAAATATTAATATATAATAATATTTTTTTGTTTTATGTTTGGATGCTTTTAAAAATCGTCTCCAAGAAGCAGCTAGATAGGGTTTTATTGAATCTATCTAAAAAAACTCTCAAAGTCAAATAGTGTCAAGAGCGGGTTAAAAATTTAGGTTTTGGGGTGAGAACATTATCTTGGACCATTCAAACGCTGGTCCCAATATAATGTCTGTATACCATTGGCTCTTTCCACCTAACGATATTTTTATTCTTTCTTTATTATTCCACTCAAAATACTTATCTAGTTGGTTAATAAAATGTTCTAGTGAGCTATTTATCCAGTTCTTCAATTACGACCGGGTTCTAAATAATGTCGAGTGCTCGTTCTTTATCTACCTGTGAAAAAGCCTGTTTTCTTTGTCGTTGAGAGCTTAAATACCCAGTCTCCAAAAATTCTTTGTGCCAATTAATTAAACTACTACGCGACAGGTAGTCTAGATCTAAGATAACATCAGTGTAAAATCCTTCATACTTTGGTAAAAGTTTAATGGCTTTTATTTTTTATTCGGGTGTAAATATATTATTCTTCTGACTTGTTAATCGAAGATAATGTCTGCACCCCCTTTTCCTACATCTTACTACTGCCCTTTACATCAATTATCCACTACTCCTCGTTACCTATGATGGAAACAGGTCTCATCATAGGTAACGAGATTAATCGGACATAGTTGAGGTATTTTTAATGAAAAAATATTAATAGCTGCTTGTCAAAAATTCAAATCTTTTTTCGACCTCAAATAACTTGACACATACGCTTCACGATTCTTTGTGTGGGAGCTTTTATTTTTATGTTAAAATGGATTGATGACGATTGAAGAGAAAAGGAGAAATGACATGCAATTTCGTAGGTATCAAGCTGCTGATCAAGCCGCAGTGCTCGAACTGATTCAGCAAACCATCCGTACGATAAATATTCATGACTACACGGCGCATCAGGTTGCCGTTTGGTCTGCGATCGATGAGAATCAATGGGCGAATTCACTCACCCATTCGTTGGCCTTCGTAGTGATGGAACAAGCGCAAATTATTGGTTTTGCAGATCTGACTCCTAACGGTTATATCGATCGCTTTTACATTCACGCGGATTATCAAAGACGTGGTGTGGGACAAGCCCTGCTGAAAAAAATAGAAGCAGCCATCGCAACAACACGGTATTCAGTCGCCGCTTCGATCACGGCCCGTCCCTTTTTTGAAAGTCAGGGCTATCAAGTAGTCCGTGAAAATCAAGTGACTTTAAGAGCAGTGATGTTTACGAATTACTTGATGGAGAAAGTTCTCACCTGAAATAAAAAACGAATGATGGTAGAATAGAAGTAGATTGAAAGAGGAGGGAAAACAATGGATATTTGGTTACATTCATTAATTACTGAGACGCCACAAGAAGGTTTTGATTTGGCTATTACGCTGTCACGTAAAGGTGTAGGGTATGTGCAATCCGATCCAGTGGTCAAAGAAAAGTTGCGTGAGGAATATGCGAATAATGCAGATAGCTTAACTTTTGCTTCCCAAGTCATTGCCATTAACTTTCAAACCGTTGCGGCGGCCAATAATTATTGGAAATAAGTCTTTTTTCTTTTTCTCTGCTCCTGATTTTTGAGGAGCAGTTTTTTTCTTTTCTCATTGAAAGCAAATGATTTGAATATATCTCGAATTCGTAATAATATACAACTAGAACGAATGGGAGGGAAAGAAATGTTAAAAACAACAGGCATCCATCATATTTCATCGATTGTCGGCCATGCACAACGCAACCTGGATTTTTACGCGGGGATTTTGGGGACACGTTTAGTCAAAAAAACCTTAAACTTTGATGACAAAGAAAGCTATCATTTATATTATGGCAACACGGATGGGAGTACGGGACTCATCACAACTTTCCCTTGGACAGATGCAATTGAAGGTAGAGTAGGCGATGGTCAAGTTGGCGTGGCAAGTTGTGCAGTGCCGACCGCAAGTTTTCCTTTTTGGAAGGAACGTTTCGAAAAATTTGAAATTCCACATTTTGAATATACACGTTTTGGTAAAAAGAGAATGGGGTTTAAAGATCCTGATGGGTTGGAGTTAGAGCTCATTGAAGGCGACGATTCTCATGAACAATCTTGGGCATTTAACGGCATCGAAAAAGAAGATGCTTTTATCGGAATTCAAAGTGCTACGCTGTATTCGCGGGAACCAGAAAAAACCTTGCAAATGTTCGTGGAAGTTTTGGGCTATGAGAAAGTTGCTGAAGATGAGGAAATGATTCGCTTAGTCGTGCACGAAGGTTTGGGTGGTGCCATTGAACTCAATAAAAAACATCGCCGACCTGGGAGGATGGGCATTGGTGCCGTCCATCATATCGCTTTTAAAGTAAAAGAAACGGAAATCGAAGCTTGGCGGCACAAGCTGATTCAAGCAGGTCACTTACCAACTGAAATCAAAAATCGTAAATACTTTAAAGCGCTGTATTTTAGAGAAAAAGGTGGCATATTAATTGAACTATCAACCGAAGGACCGGGCGTATTAGTCGACGAGCCATTAGAAACACTGGGAGAAACACTCTTAATTCCCCCTCACTATGCTGCAAAGACGCCAGCGATTCTGGCAGATTTAATGCCGTTACAGGTTCGTCCAATCGAGAAGATGGGGGAATACGGTTATCGAAATCGTTATGAATATGAGATTTTAGAAAAGAAAAAGGAAATCAAGCATCAGATCAAGCAATTAAAAGCCAGACAAAAAGAGCGGGCGCTGACCCAAGCAGAAGAAAACGAGTTGCAGCTTTTGCGTCAGCAAGTAACTAAGATAAAGTAAAGGAGTAGAGAAATGAAACATATTCAGATACCAGGAAAAAATAAGCATGTTCTCATCTTATTACACGGAACAGGTGGTAGTGCCTCTAGTTTGTTTGAAGTCGGACAGTTTATCGATCCAGAAGCGACGATGATTGGCTTTCAAGGAGAGGTAGAGGAGCAAGGGATGGCACGTTACTTTGCTCGATACCACGACGGCACTTTTGACTTACGAAGTTTAGCCAGTGCAACCTATGATTTCCAAGATACTCTAAAGAAAGTCATCAAACAATATCAGCTAGAAAATCATGAAATTACGGTGATTGGCTACTCTAACGGGGCCAATTTGGCTTTGAATGTGTTAAAAGAATTTGAACAGGCTCCCTTTCATCGTGCGTTCTTATTTCATCCGTCGCCGGTTCGCCCCACGATTCCATTGAAAGCGCAAAAAGACTTACAAGTACTCCTCACGAGTGGTGCCAATGACCCTTATATTTCAGAAGCGCAATTTCGTACTTTAAAGCAAGCCTTTAGTGATGCAGGAATTGCGGTGGAAGTCTTGCACCATGCATACGGGCATCAATTGATTCAAGAAGAATTGGACCGTGCCAAAGCACTCGTGATCCAATAAAAAGAAATCCTGTTAGATCAAAGAGCCGAGCTCTTGTTTAACAGGATTTTTTCTTATTTATTAATGAGTGTTGCACCCGTCATATCGGCTGGTTTGTCGACATTTAGTAAATCTAACATTGTTGGTGCTAAGTCTGACAAGGCACCGCCTGCACGTAATGTAATGTCGTGTTTTGTGACAATGACAGGAACTGGGACTGTTGTATGGGCCGTATGCGGGTTCCCATTTTCGTCAAATAATGTTTCTGAGTTTCCGTGGTCTGCTGTAATAATCGCGTACCCACCACGAGCTAAAATCGCATCAACGACCCGACCTAAGCCCTCATCTACCGCTTCAATTGCTTTTACAGTTGGATCAACCATTCCAGAGTGACCAACCATATCTGGGTTGGCATAGTTTAAGATGATGGCTTCGTGATTGCCTGCTTCAATATCAGCAACTAAGGCATCTGTCACTTCATAAGCACTCATTTCAGGTTTTAGGTCATAAGTTGCCACTTTAGGTGAAGGAATTAAAATTCGATCTTCCCCAGGGAACTCCTCATTTCGGCCACCGTTCATAAAGAAAGTGACATGTGGATATTTTTCAGTTTCAGCAATACGTAATTGTTTTAGACCGGCATCAGATAAGACTTCACCTAAAACATTTTTCATTTCAACAGGTTCAAAAGCGACAGAAGCCACAATTGTTGGTGAATATAATGTAAATGTTACTAATTTAATGTCTTTTTTCGTCCCACGGTCAAAGTGTTCCCATTCTGGGAAGGTGAAAGCTTGTGATAATTGAATGGCACGGTCAGGACGGAAGTTCGCAAAGATGATCGCATCTTTATCATTAACCGTTGCAACAGGTTTGCCATCTTTTACGATGACAGCCGGTTCGATGAATTCGTCGAACACTTCTTTTGCGTAGCTCGCATCCATAATTGCTTCAGCAGAATCAAAAGTTGGCGCTTGTCCGTGAGCAATCGCATTGTATGCTTGCTCGACACGTTCCCAACGTGTGTCACGGTCCATTGCGTAGAAACGTCCAGAGATGGTCGCAATTTCGCCAAATTCTAAATCAGCCAATGCTTTGTTTAATTGTTCTACGTAACCTTTACCTGAAGTCGGTGACACGTCACGACCGTCCATAAACATATGTAAGTAGACATTTTTTAGCCCTTTGATTTTTGCTACACGAACAGACTCAATAATGTGGCTTAAGTGGCTGTGAACGCCGCCGTCTGATAGTAAACCAAAGATATGTAGATTTGAATCATTTTCTTTTACATAGTCGATGGCTTCGTTGATTGCTGGATTTTCTTCGAATTCTTTGTCTAAGATTGCTTTGTCGATACGTGTTAGACTTTGATAAACGGTACGACCCGCACCAATATTTGTATGTCCAACTTCTGAGTTCCCCATTTGACCTTCAGGTAGTCCAACATCGAGACCAGAAGCTTTTAATTGAGTATGTGGGTAGGCATTGTAGTAGCGATCGAAGTTTGGTTTATGGGCAAGAGCCACAGCATTTCCAACTGTCTCATCTCGTAATCCAAAACCGTCTAAAATAATTAGCGCAACAGGTGCTTGCTTTGTCATGAAAATATCCTCCTCGAATTAAATGAAAATTTTACATTAAATTGCTGAAACAACTTCAGTCATTCGCCTCTTATAGTAGCACTTTTCCCTTTTTTTTTCTAGGTTACTGAGAAAAAGAGTCGAAATTCTTAAGGAGATTCGTTCTCAGTATCACAACGTATTTGTGTACCTGACCCTCTCTTTCTATTCTGTTTTTTTTTAATTGAAAATGAATGAGAAAATTAAAACGCGATGGAATCAAGGTTTCTATGTCTACTTTACATGAATGCATCTACTAGTTGACACATTGTACATCGTACTTTCTTGTCTGGAATAGGTAAAAAACAGTATAATAGTCAGTGAAAAGGGAGATTAAAAAAGGCTTTGAAAATGAAAAGGGGTGCTTTAAAATGTTAGCGGATAAAATTGTTACACTAAGGAAGAAAGCGGGTTGGACGCAAGAAGAATTTGCGAATCAATTAAATGTCTCGCGTCAATCGGTATCAAAATGGGAGGGCAATCAGTCGATCCCAGATGTAGATAAAATGATTCAAATGAGTCAGATTTTTGGCGTGAGCATTGATTACTTATTAAAAGATGAAATGGATGAACCAGAATACCTGGAAGATGACTTTGATTATGGAAATATTCGGCAAGTCTCACTCGAAGAAGCCAATGGGTATTTACAAGCCACAGAAGAAGCAGCCAAAGGAATTTCTATGGGTGTTGTCCTATGTATTTTGTCTCCAGTGACTTTAATGCTTTTACTAGCGGCTGAAAGTTGGCCTGCTTCCAAGGTGATTCATGAGTCCTTGGCGACAGGGATTGGTGTGGTCGTGTTATTATTGTTTGTCGCAGTGGCAGTAGGGCTTTTTATTTCTAATGGCCTAAAAATTCAAAAATATGAATATTTAGAAGAAGAAGTTTTTGAAACACAATATGGTGTAACCCAGATGGTGAAAGATCGTAAAAATAATTATCAAGGAAGTTATACGAAAATGCTGATTAGTGGGGTCATTATCTGTATTTTATCAGCCATACCACTCTTTATTGTTTTAATGTTTACTGAAGCAGACTACGCCATGTATGTCGCCGTTGCGTGTTTATTACTGATTGTTTCCAATGGTGTCTACTTATTAATTCGTTCAGGAATACGTTGGGGAAGTTATTTGAAATTATTGCAAGAAGGCGAGTACACACGCCAAAAAAAACGTCGTAAAGGTTGGGTAGATGCGGTCTTTGGCGCTTACTGGTTGCTCGTGGTAACGGGATTTTTAGGGTATAGTTTCTTAACCAATAATTGGGGGCAAAGTTGGATTATTTTCCCAGTTGCCGGTGTCTTTTTTGGAATTATTGCGATACTCGTTGAGGCGATTGGTGGGAAAGAATAAAAGTGATGTCAGAGTGTGATAAGTTAAAAACTTATTGCATTCTTTTTTTGTGAAAACGCTCTTTATTTCAAAGAGACTGCTATAATAGAACATAGGAGAGGGATGTAGATTTAAAATAAATGGAAATGTGAGAAGAAGTCGATGGGATGGAAAAAAGTCAGAGGGAAAGTCGGAGAGTTACTAACTGGAGAAGAGATTTCCCAAAGCGAAATCATTGGGATTTTATTCCCAGTCATTATTGACCAGTTCTTTTTAGTAGGTTTTAACTTTGTCAATACAGCAATGATTAGTTCATCGGGAGCCGCCGCGATTAGTGCAGTGAACATGGTGGGCAGTGTTAATATTTTTTTAGTTCAATTTTTTGTGGCAATCGGTTTGGGAGGAACGGTCCTCGTGTCTCGTTCTTATGGAAAGGGAGACCATCGAAGCCTAGGTAAATTAAGTGCCAGTGTGCTTCATGCGACTTTTGTAGTAGGCGTCTTACTCATGCTGAGCTTCTTATTTCTGCATCAAGGCGTTTTAACGCTACTTTTTGGCAATGCCGATCAGGAAGTCCTGGGAAATGCCAAGCGCTATTTTGTCGGTATTTTATTGAGTTATCCCGCCCATGCAGTCATTGAAGGAATGAATGGCAACTTAAGAGGATTAGGTTTTACACAAAACTCCCTTAAAAACTCCTTGTTTATGAATTTCATTTCTATTATTGGTAATTTCATTTTTGTTATTTATTTTCAGTTAGGCATTATTGGTTTAATTTATTCCTTGTTGATTTCACGATTTTTAGCTGTTGCTTTTGCTGGTTATACTTTCTATAAACATCGCGTGTCCTTTAAATTAAAACGGCAGCACCTGATGCACCTTGATTTTTCAATGATTCGCTATATCATCATGATTTCTGCCCCTTTTGCAGCGGAATCCCTCTTCTTCAATGGAGGGAAAATTATTATGCAAATGATGATTGTAGGACTAGGAACGGCACATATTGCGGCCTTTGCCATTGCAGGATCCTGGATGCAATTAGCAGAAATCATTCCCGCAGCCCTGGCTAACGCTTTAGTGCCAATTGTGGGTCAGTCGGTTGGAAGGAAAAATTTATCCGATATTCGAAAATTAACCAAGTCTTTTATTTTACTTGGAACTGTGGCCATTATTACCGTGGATTTACTATTATTGCCTTTGTTTCCGTTCGCGATGAAATTATTCAATCCACCAACTGAAATGATTCCAGTTATTTTTCAAATGTATCTGATTGCCTTTGTGATGCATGGAATCGCATGGTGTTACAGTTTCTTACTCCCATCGGCTTTACGAGCGGTCGGAGATGGGAAATTTACGACCACCGTTTCATTGTTCAGCATGTGGCTGTTTCGAATTGGAGCTGGATACCTCGTAGGGATTAAATTAGGTTATGGTTTAGTTGGGATTTTTGTTGTGATGACGATTGAATGGGGGATTCGAGGGACGATTTTCTATCGCCGTTTCAAAAGTAATAAATGGGTTGAGAATATTGAATAAATAAAAAAGGGTTACGACATTTTTTAGTCGCAACCCTTTTTTGCTTATTCTGAACGTAGCGCAATCGCTGCATCTTTTTTTGCAGCCATTTTGGCAGGGATGTGTCCCCCCAACATGGTTAAAATCGTGCTAACGATAATTAAGATGACCCCATGGATAGGGTTGAGTGTGGCAACATTTTTTAGATCCGTCATATTGTATAAAACGAGATTAATCGGGAAAGTCAGCAGCCATGCAATGATAATTCCTAACGTTCCAGAAGCAACACCTAAAATAAAGGTTTCCGCATCAAAGACGCGTGTGATATCTTTTTTACGTGCCCCTAAAGCTTTGAGCACGCCGATTTCTTTTGTTCGTTCAAGGACAGAAGTATACGTAATAATACTAATCATAATCATACTTGTGACTAAGGAAATACCAGCAAAAGCAATTAAGACATAAGTGATCGCATCCATGATTCCACCCGTTAGACTAGTCATTGTTCCAGCTAAGTCGCTATAAACAATCGTCTCTGCTTTCTCTTTCCCTTCATTATATTCATCCAAATAAGTTAAAATTTGTTCTTTAGAATCAAAATTATTTGGATAAATGTAAATGTTGGTTGGGAAGCTTTCGCTACCTAAATAACTTAGGAACTGTTCTTTTTGTTTTTCATCTAGGGTTTCGTTGCTCATGACATTGACATCACGCTCTTTTTGAGCAGTCACAATGGCAGAGTGTTGATTGACAGCAATCACTTCATCGGCTAAAGCATCACTATAGGCAATTCCAGGTGCAAGTAAATCCATGGTTGAATCGGATTTGACCCGAACGATACCCGTAATCGTTAAGGTTTGATTTTTCTCATTTTCAAACAATGCTTGATTGACTTCATTTGGTATAAAGTTGCCTGTTGGTAATTTGGTATAGAATTCATCGTTATGTACGAGTGTCACGGTCGTACCAACAATCTCAGAAAACGGAACGGATTGTCCTTCTTCCATGTCAAAGCCTAGATTGGTTAACGCATTGATATTTGTTCGATTATTTTTATCGACAACTAAGACAACATCTGTCGGAGCTTTCGGATAGCTACCTTCAAGTACCGCATAGTTTTTTTCAATGAATGTTTCTTCTTCTAAGTCAAGATTATGAGGGAAAGTTGAAACATTCATTCCTGAAGCCATTCCCATCCCCATCATGCTCTGTGAATCGGGCGCTGTATTAGAAAAACGGACACTGTCATAGTTGCCATCAATCTCACGAATTAAATTCATTTGGGTACTGTGTGTGTAACCAATGTTGTTACTTAATGCTGGATCCAAGCGATTCAGATAATCAATAAAATCTTGATCAATCTTATTCACGTGCTGTAAGGCATCTTCTTGCGACTTGAAAACGGTGAAGCTTTTTTCTTCAGGGAATTCCGATTCCGTCTTTTGAGGATGTTGCATTTCGGTTAATTCCGCCGTCACTTGTGAAATCGTCACGGGAAATTGGGCGAGTGTTTTCGACTGCGTTTCGTCAATTTGTGTTTGAAAACCGGTCGACAAGGATAAAACGACCGCAATGCTGATAATACCAATACTTGAAGCAAAGGCAGTTAAAAAAGTGCGTCCTTTTTTGGTCCAAATATTGTTGAAAGAAAGGTTTAAAGCAGTCGAAAATTTCATTTTTGTGCGCTTAAAAAGAAAATCATTGCCTTTTTTTCCTTCGATATGCGGGTTCGAGTCTGAAATAATTTTTCCATCAGAGACTTCGATGATCCGATTGGCGTATTCAGTTGCTAATTCTGGATTATGCGTCACCATAATTACGAGTTTTTCATTGGACAGCTCTTTAATGAGTTCCATGATTTGGACACTCGTTTCCGAGTCTAAAGCACCCGTTGGTTCGTCACAAAGCAAGATGTCTGGGTCATTGGCTAAGGCGCGAGCGATTGCGACACGCTGCATCTGCCCGCCAGACAATTGATTGGGTTTCTTATGCATATGAGCTTCTAAACCAACTCGAATTAAGGCTTCTTTGGCTTTTTGATGGCGTTCTTCTTTTGCAACGCCACTTAAAGTCATTCCTAATTCGACGTTATCAATAATCCCTAAGTGACTAATCAAATTGTAGTTTTGAAAAACAAAACCAATCGAATTGTTTCGATAAGCATCCCAGTCACTGTCTTTGAAGGACTTTGTCGAGGTACCGTTAATGATCATGTCTCCTGAATTGTAATTATCTAAGCCACCGATAATATTTAACAGGGTTGTTTTACCTGAGCCACTCGTTCCAAGGATCGAAACAAATTCTGTTTTCCGAAACGCCACCGAAACACCATCGAGCGCTTTTGTGACCGTTTCACCAACGGTATAATATTTTTTAATCGCTTTTAATTCTAACATCTACTTGAAAATCCTTTCTTGTTTCATTTACTTGTGAAATGATTATAATTGGCCTTTTTCAACTCAACTTCAACTATTCGTTTATTTTAGCGGCAAAGTCACAATAAATTGGCTGCCAAACCCCTCTTTACTTTTCACTTCAATGGTCCCTTCGCATAAAACAAGAATTCGCTTGACCAAAGAAAGCCCCAAACCATTGCCTTTTTCGGCACGCGAAGCATCGCCTTGATAAAATTTGTCGAAAAGATGTTGGATCGTTTCAGGAGACATTCCAATACCGTGATCGCTAATCGTGAATTGTGCCATTCCGTTTACTTCGACCAATTCAATGAGTATTTTTCCATGCGGTTCACTAAATTTGATGCCATTATCAAAAAGATTTAACCAAACTTGTTGCAGCAAATCTTCATCGTTGCATAGATTAAGTGAAGTGAGTTTTAATGTAACGTCTAATTGTTTTTCGTGCCAATGTGGTTCGAGCAAAGCTGCGACTCGTCGAATTTGTTCATCTAGGGAAAAGACGTGTCGTTCTGTTAAAATAGCGGTATTTTCTAATTTTGTGAGGTCTAAAATATTCGTCGCCAACTGACTTAAACGTTGCGATTCTTCAATGATAATTTGCGTGTATTCCTCACGTTCGACATCGGGTAAATTTTTGTCTTGCAAGAGCTTAGCGAAGCCTCGAATGGAGACAATCGGTGTCTTGAATTCGTGTGAAAAGTTACTTGTAAAATCACTGCGCAATGTTTCAATGGTTGAAATTTCTTGAACCATCGTATTGAAGTTTTCTGCCAGATCTTCGACTTCTTTAATACTTGTAATCGCTAGGCGAACATCAAAATCCCCATCAGCGACTTTTTTAGTTGCTTCAGAAATCTGACTTAAAGGGGCGATGAGTTTTCGACTAAATAAGGCGGCTAAGCCTGTTCCAATTAAGGTACTGGTCAACAAGGTACCAAAAAAAGCAAGGCCTGGAATCGGATGAATCAAGGAATCATAGAGACCCGTTGTACGTAGGACCTTCACAATCAGTCCAAGTAACAAATAAGAGCAGAGCATAATCATAAAAACAAAAAGGATCGGGATGGTTCGGAGCGTCACGCGCTTTTTAATCATTTTTTTCATCGGCATTTCTCCGCCTTGTAACCGACACCACGAACGGTCACAATTTGAAAATCTTGGTTTTCTTTTAATTTGTCGCGCAAACGATTAATATGTACGCTCACCGTATGGTCATCCGTCTCCGAATCGAGGCCCCAGATGTCATCCATGAGTTGGATGCGTGTAAAAATGACACCAGGGTAGCTGAGTAGTTTGAAAAGAAGCTGGAATTCTTTTTGCGGCAACATCAGCACTTGCTCACCCGTTGTTAAGGTATAAGCGTCGTAATCTAAAAGACTGTCACCGATGTAGATACGTCGATCAAGTGAAATTTGCGCGCGGCGTAGTAGGGCTCGGATACGTAAAATCATTTCTTCTTCATCAACTGGTTTTGTCATGTAATCATCAATCCCTAATCGGAAGCCTTTTCGCCGATCTTGAACTTCATGCTTGGCACTGACCATTAAAATTGGGACGTTCATGCCAACTTGACGCAAGGATTGGGTTAACTCGTAACCATCCATATCGGGCATCATAATATCGAGCAAAATCAAATCAATTTTGTGTTTTTCGATGATAGCTAACGCTTCGTAACCATTCTCGGCGCTAAAAGCTGTAAAGCCATTATTTTTTAGGACGGCACACATGAGTTTTCGTGTGTTTTTTTCGTCGTCAACCACTAAGATTTGAAACATTGTCTAGTCCTCCTCCATTATTTTCTGTCAGTTTAGCCTATCATTCTCAACGGAAGATAAACAAAATGCTTTTCTTTCAGTGTAGCTTCCTTTTACCTAAGGGGTCAATGGTTGGAGTAAAAATTGAAGAAAACTTTGAAAGAGGGTAGAATAATTGAGAGAACAAGAGAGGGGAGATAAAAATGAATCATACACCCGAATGGTTAAAAAAAATCATTCGTATCCCTGATATGCAAACAAGTATTAAAATTTTTGGTGGACATAAACAAACAGTCTCTCAGGGGTGGAAAGCAGCTAGGGAAACGCATCTCGCTTTTGAATTAATGTTTATTTTATCCGGTGTTCAGCAAACGGAATTAAGTGGCATGACTTATGAATTTAACACGAATGACATGATTTTAATTGCACCAGGAATTCCTCATGAAAATCAATGTATTTCTAAAGAAGAGTTAACCTACTTTTGTATTCATTTTGATATTGATGATCCTGTGGTTCAGCAGAAATTATTGATGTATTGTCCCCTATTATTACGTAAAGAAAACCCATCTTATGCCAATTTAGAAAAAATTATTCAAGACTACCTGATGATTCTTGCTATGAAAAAATTTGAAATCAAAGATAGGTTAAGAGTTCAGCAATTAGTCATTGAGCTAGTGATCCAACTTCTTGAGTACGCAGATTATGAACAGGTGGAAGTCAAGAGTTCGGATAATCTGACTCTGATTTTAGCAACTGAAATTGCAGAAGCTCTGCAAGCAAACTTACGCCAATTTATGAAAGACCCTAAAGAAGAAAATTTAGACTTATTGTCTTTGCATAGAATTGCAGAAAGTTTTAATATTAGTGAGAGTAGGATGCTAAAAGTTTTCAAAAAAGTCTACGCCGTGAGTCCAAAATACTATTTGGATCAATTGCGTTATAATGAATCCCGCTATTTACTTCACCAACCTTCCCTATCAATCGGTGAAATCTCAGAAGTCATCGGTTATCAAAATGCCTCACATTTTTCTCGTCAATTTAAAAGGTGGAACGGACAATCTCCTAAAGAGTATCGTCAAAATAAAAAAGAATGATTTTAAAATAGTGAAGAGGACGCACAGTTGATTTGTGGGTCTTTTTTTGTTAATACGGAAAATGGTAAAAAGTAAGCGTTTTTTGATATATGATTTGTAAGGGTTTTCTCCTATGATGAAGTTGTCAGTAGGAAGTGAAGTTTCTTAGATATCACTGAACTGTATCCGTATTCAGTATTTTGTAAAAGAGGAAAGGAAGGATCATATGATGATTCAAAATCCAATTATTCCGGGAATGGCTCCGGATCCATCAATTATTCGTGTAGATGAGGTTTATTATTTAGCAACTTCAACGTTTCATTGGAATCCGGCTGTGCAATTTTATCAGTCGACAGATTTAGCGAACTGGGAATTAATTGATTATGCTTTAAAAAATGGAGAAGTTGACTTGCGAGGAACAAATACTCCGGCAGGTATTTGGGCACCGCATTTATCTTATGATGAACAAACAAAAAAATATTGGCTGGCGTATTCGCATATGGTGAATATGGCAGGAAGAGAATTTAACTCTGATTCATACGCCATGTCAGCAGATAGTATCCATGGTCCATGGTCAGACCCGATTTACTTAACATCAATTGGCTTTGATCCAGCAATCTTCCATGATGACGATGGTAAAAAATATATAGCCATTTTAGAGTGGGAAACAAGAGAAGGTTATCAAGCACCCGGTCACATTGTTATTGCAGAAATTGATTTGGAAAAAGGAGGGATTATAAGTAAGTGGCATCGTATCAATCATGGGTTTACGACACGTGGTTGTGCAGAAGCTCCTCAAATTTATAAACGCAAAGATTATTATTACTTATTAATCGCAGCTGGTGGAACAGGTTATGGACATGGAGTCGAGATTGGTCGTTCGAAAAATGTATTTGGGCCTTATGAACCCCATCCCTCGGGAGAACCGATTATTACATCATCACCAAGACACTTGTTTTCGCTAGGAGATCCCGATGCGGGACGTTTTGACATGTATAATCCAGACTCGTTGATGCAAAAAGCAGGGCATGGCTCCCTTGTTGAGACAACGACAGGCGAATGGTATATTCCTCATTTGATGTCTCGTCCTTTAGAAGGGACTTTGCTGAATCCTTTAGGTCGTGAAACTTCAATTCAGAAAATGCACTGGACTCAAGATGGTTGGTTGGAAATGAAGGACGGAAGTAATTTAGCTAAAATGACCGTCGAAGGGATTCAGGGAATGACCATACAAAAGTCTGCTAACCACGATGTTATTACCGATTTTAGTGAAGGAATTCACCCGAAATTTATGACACCTTATCGTAATCAAGCTACTAGTTGGGTGAATACAACAGAACGTCCTAGCTATTTACGAATTCACGGAACGGATTCTTTCTTTTCTCAAATCAATCCAGCAATCATGGCAACTCGAGCGACTTCTTTTGAATACGAGGTCGAGACAAAGATTGAATTTAGACCGAAGCACTATTCAGAAACTGCCGGTGTCGGACTGTATTACGATTCGAATAATTGGTTGTACTTAAATTTAAATGATATTGAAGAAAAAGGTATTCCAACATTAGGTATTTTACAAGCCAAACATGGAAAACGAATCGAGTTTCATAATCATCGAATTCCAATCGTAACAGGAGTGGTCGCTTTAAAAATAGTCTATCATCACGGTGTCGTTGCGATGTATTATCAAGCTGCAGAGGAATGGATTTTGTTGTTAGATGACTTAGATGTTTCTTACTTATCTGACGAGGGTGTCAATGGTGAACCAGGAGAGATTGGTGGTTTTACAGGACTCTTTAATTTTATTGGGGCCGTTGATGCCCATCAAAGAAAGTCGTATGCTGATTTTGCTTACTATTATGTGAAGAACTCGTAGAAGTTACATGTGGAATAAAAAGATGGAGGAAAGAAGAATGGAAAATAAGATGGCAGTTTCCCAGGTAAAGGAAATCAAATTATTTGAACGTATAGCTTATGGTTTTGGAGATTTTGGTTGTAATATTATTTATACGGCGATGACAACTTACTTACTGTTTTACTATACAGATTATGCAGGAGTTAATGCAGCAGCTGTGGGAGTCATTATGCTTGTATCTCGAGTGCTGGATGGTTTGACTGATATTGGTATGGGAATGATTGTTGATCGGACGAAAACAAAGTATGGAAAAGCGCGGCCATGGATTTTACGTATGGCCATCCCTTTTGCTATTTCTGGAGTGTTACTTTTTTCAGTACCGACGGGGTGGAATAGCGCCTCTAAACTTGTCTATGTTTTTTTGACTTATAACTTAGTATCAAGTGTGTTGTATACGGCAATCAATGTGCCGTATTCCTCGCTCAATGCTTTGATGACTCAAGATGCTTATGAACGTAGTGTTTTAAGTATTTTTCGTAACTTGCTAGCAACGTTTGGAACGTTGATTATTAACTCTTATACATTGACCTTAGTGGAATACTTTGGTGATAATACTGAAGCATGGACAAAAACATTTAGTGTTTTTGGTCTCTTAGCTTTACTTGCTTTTTTAATCAGTTTTTTTGGAACAAAAGAAAGAGTGAAAGCTGTCAGTGAAGAGTCTTTGCATATTTCATTCAAAGAGGGAATGGGGGCTCTATTCCAAAATAAATACTGGATGATGGTGACAGGAATATTAATGTTACTTTTCATTAATATGGCCCTAACTACTGGCTCGACGGTTTATTATGCGAAAACGATTCTAGGAAATAACCAATTAGCACAAACGATTAACTCAATGATGAATATTGCTCAAATTACTTTCATGTTTATTATTGCTCCCTTTGTAAAACGTTTAGGTAAACGAAATTCGATGGGGCTCGGTTTAATTATTCAAACTCTAGGGACACTATTGTTGGTAATGATGGGTGCATCGATGTTTGGTATCTATGCTTCAAGTATTATCCGCGGAATTGGCGGCGCTTTCTTTGGAGCAGTTATGTGGGCAATGGTTTCAGATACCGTTGATTATGGCGAGTGGAAAACAGGGTTACGAATGGAAGGTTTAACAAATAGTGCGAGTAGTTTTGGTTACAAAGTCGGTAACGGTTTAGGTTCAGCGATTCTTGGTGGAATTTTAGCTATAGGCGGTTATGTAGGGACAGCGACGACTCAAAGCGTACAAGCCATGACAAGTATTAACATCGTCTTTTGGGTCCTACCGATTCTAATTAACGTCTTGATTTTAGTTATTTTATATTTCTATCGCTTGGATAATGAGTTTGAAGGTATTATTTATGATTTAAGAAAACGAGAAGAAAACCAAGCATAAAAATAAAGGAGTGTCGACAGATGTCAAAGAAAATTAAAGGAGTCAATCTAGGTGGTTGGCTTGTTTTAGAAAAATGGATGACGCCAGAATTATTTGAAGGAGTTCAAGCAGAAGATGAATATTATTTAGCTCATGATCTATCAAAAGAAGCTTATGAAGCTCGAATTTTAACCCATCGATCAGAGTTTATTACAGAGGCTGACTTTATTCGGATTGCTGAGTCAGGATTAAATCTCGTTCGAATTCCAGTCCCTTACTTTGTCTTTGGTGATCGGGAACCTTTTGTCGGATGTTTGTCTCATTTGGATAAGGCATTTAACTGGGCAAAAGCATACGATATCGATATTTTGATTGACTTACATACTGTTCCAGAAAGTCAGAATGGATTTGATAACGGCGGGATTTCAGGAGTTTGTAAGTGGGGACAAAATCGTCAAGAAGTCGAATTTGTTTTATCAGTACTTACGCGTTTAGCTAAGCGCTACCATGATCATGAAGCACTGTGGGGGATTCAATTAGTCAATGAACCAATCACTGAAAAAATGTGGAGCACGATGAAACCACTAGAAAGATATGAAGCAAGAAATCCTGAAATGGCTCAAGGAAGTGGCCCGTTAACAATGACTTTCTTACAAGATTTTTATGTTGAAGCTTACGGGAAATTGCGAGAGATTTTACGACCGGAAACAACTATCGCCTTTCATGATGCATTTGAACTCCACGTATGGAAAGAGTTCTTTGCGAAGTATGCGTTTGAAAACGTTATGCTAGATACTCATCAATACTTGATGTTTGCTGAACTAGCAGGCACCGAACAAAATGTACAAGCCTATCTTGATTATCTCGATCATTTAGGTAAAGAGATTCAAGAAGTATCTCAGTACGTACGCGTTTTTGTAGGGGAATGGTCACTCTTTAATTCGTATACTGTTGGAGCAGATACCCAAGGTGGCATTAATCCCACCCAACAAACTTTTGAATCAAGTAGTCAACTATCAAAAGAGGAATTGGCAAAAGTTTATCAAACACTTTGGAAAAAATCGATTGAAACTTGGAATTTAGGAGAAGGTCATATGTTTTGGACCTATAAACTAAATATTGATACAATCAATGATCCTGCATGGTATGGTTGGGATTCTTGGGATTTAAGTCGCTGCTTATCTAAGAAATGGATTGAGATTTAAATTAAGGTGCTCCGATAGTAGACTGAGGAAATCGTTTGGTATCGGAGTTTTTTATTCTTTAAATTAAATGAAATACTGGAAAAGGGATTCAAAAATGATAGAATAATCAAAAGCTAATAGGAGGACAGAATCGATGATTTATTTAGAACAAGTATATAAAGCAGACCTCAAGGAGATACATCAAATCAAAAAGAAAGCTTTTGAAAAGCTCTATCAAAAATACAAAGATATCAAATCTCCTTTTAATGAGTCTTTTACCTCATTAAAAGAAAAGCATGCTCGACCTAACAATTATTACTTTAAAATAAAGGAGACAAGTCAGACTGTTGGTTACCTGAGAGTCGTTACGAACAGTAAGCAGACGGAAGCAAGAGTTTCACCGATTGGGATTCATCCACAATATGATGGCTTTGGTTATGGGACACAAGCGATGCTTCTAGTAGAGAAGCATTTTTCTACTGTTCAAAAATGGGATTTATCGACAATCTATCAAGAGGAAAAGCTGCTTCATTTTTATTTGAAGTTAGGATATGAAAAAACGGGGGAAATGGATTGGATTCAAGAAAATATGGCGATTATTTATTTCACGAAAAATAAGTAAAACTGCTGAATGGTCAGACTTCCCGATAGCTTCTCTCTCGCTTAAAAAAATTATCTCCCTTATAATGGAAGTATCAAAGTTTTTCGAAAGGGGCATTAATTATGGGGTTATTAGTTGAGGGTACCTGGCACGACGAGTGGTATGATACAAAAAGCACCGGTGGTCATTTTGTTCGTAAAGGATCGCAGTTTCGCAATTGGATCACCGCAGATGGCAGTGCTGGACCGAGTGGAGAAGGTGGATTTAAGGCGGAGGCGGGTCGTTATCACCTCTATATTTCTTTCGCTTGTCCTTGGGCGAGTCGTACCTTGCTGATGCGGAAGTTAAAAGGATTAGAAGAAATGATTTCTCTTTCCGTGGTAAATCCTTATATGGCAGAAAGTGGTTGGACCTTTATGCCAGACCAGGGAGTCATTTCTGATCCGGTGATTCACGCGGATTATCTTTATCAAATTTACACCCACTCAGAACCCACTTACAGTGGTCGTGTAACGGTTCCTGTTTTATTTGATAAACAAACAGGTAAAATTGTCAATAATGAGTCTTCTGACATTATGCGAATGTTCAATGATGCGTTTGATACGATTGGCGCGATTCCTGGAGACTATTATCCAGAAGCATTACGAAATCAGATTGATGACATCAACGAGTTTGTTTATCATAAGATCAATAACGGCGTGTATAAAACAGGTTTTGCGACGGAACAATCGGTTTATGAAGAAGAGGTTCAAAGTTTATTTTCAGCCTTAGATGAAATCGAAGAACGTTTGAGCACCCGTCGTTACTTAGTTGGAGACGTACTAACAGAAGCCGATTGGCGCTTGTTTGTGACTCTGGTTCGTTTTGACTCCGCTTACGTGGGACATTTTAAATGTAATTTACGAGATTTGCGAGAATATCCGAATCTATGGCGCTATACTCGAGAACTGTATCATTATCAAGGAATCAAAGAGACGGTCGATTTTTATCATATCAAACAGCATTACTATCGCAGCCATCCGACGATTAATCCTAATGGAATCGTACCTTTAGGACCGATTTTAGATTGGTCACTTTAAAAATAAACAGGCGCAATCCCTCTCTAAAATCGAGAAGGATTGCGTCTGTTTTTTATGTATCACCAAATTCTGTTTGAACGGCATGGAGTGCCGCACTGATCACTTGATCCATGTCGTAATATTGATAATTTCCGAGACGTCCACCGAAGAGAACTTTCGATTGTTCTCGTGCTTTTTTACGGTATTTTTTGAACAGTGTCGTATTTTTTTCATCATTTAGTGGGTAGTAGGCTTCTTTGGTAGGATCCCATTTTTGAGGGAACTCCTTCGTAATAATCGTCTTATTTGCATCGCCTTGACCATCAAAATGACGCCATTCCATACTCCGGGTATAAGGTGTTTCACTGTCTGTGTAGTTAATCACCGCATTGCCCTGAGCATTATCGGTTTCTAGCACTTCCGATTCAAAGCTTAGAGAACGGTAGTCGAGTTGCCCATATTCATAATCGAAAAAGGCATCGATCATCCCAGTATAGACAATTTTTGGAAACTCTTGTAAATAAGTTTCCTTATCTGCTAGAAAGTCATGATTTAATAAGACATCAATGTTTTCACTGGCTAACAATTTGTCGAAGATTGGTGTATAGCCATCAACAGGAATCCCTTGGTAAGGATGGTTAAAATAATTATTATCAAAAGTAAAACGAGTAGGCAAGCGTCGGATGATAAAGCTAGGTAATTCCTTAGGCTCTTTGCCCCATTGTTTTTGGGTGTAGCCCTTAATGAGTTTTTCATAAATATCTGTGCCAATTAATTGAATTGCTTGTTCTTCTAAGTTTTGGGGCTTATTTGTGAGACCTGCAGCGGCTTTTTGTTCTTCAATTTTGGTTTTTGCTTCAGCTGGCGTCTTCACTCCCCACATTTGATAGAAAGTGTTCATGTTAAAGGGTAGGTTGTAAAGTTCTCCTTTATAGTTTGCGACCACTTGATTGATGTAGTTGTTAAATTCAGAAAATTGGGTGATATATTGCCAGATTTCCTGACTATTCGTATGGAAAATATGTGCGCCATATTGATGGACGTTCACCCCGTGTTCTTTATAAGTGTACAGATTTCCTCCAATATGGTCACGCTTTTCAATGACTAAACATTTTTTTCCTCGTTGGGCAGCTTCATAGGCAAAAATGGCACCATATGGGCCAGCACCAACAATTAAATAATCGTAATTTTTATGGTTGTATCTCATTTCAAAAAGTTCCTTTCTTGGCAACGCTTGACTTTTTCCATCCGATTCATCTGTAGATAGAGAAAAAAGACTAACAAGTCGTAGTCTTTTTTAAATCTTCTCATCTTCCTCTGCAAGTTCGTTCATCATTTCTTCGAGCTGTTGGAGAATTTCATCTAATGCTTCTTCGTCGTATGCTTCACCGGGTTCATCGAATGCTTCTAGATCCGTTGGGTCACCATAACGTTTAGTGGCTTCATAAAGTGCGGTTTGGGCAATCGTCGATGTTTCAGTTTCTGAAAATCCAGAAGTTAAAAGTAAGTTGGATAGATTCATCCCGATGGTCATGCTATCCATAATATAAGCTTCGGTTTCGTTGTCGATGCTTTTTCGGATGGCGATGGCATTTTTCTCTGTTGCTTGATGAATTTGTTCCGCCCAGCCATTTTGTTGTTGTACGACTGCGTCTAGGTTTGTCATCAAGTCTTGCAGCGCGTTTTCATCCCACTCAAGGCGTTCAAGTTCAAGGCTAGAAGTCTCATAAAGGGTGAGTAATTTTTTTCTTTCAGGAATAAAATAGTCTTCGATGAGTCCTTTGAGTGAAGTAAACTCTTGTTCAATCATGTCTTCCGTAAAATTATAGCTAATATTACCAATCATGTTGTCTTGAAAGGTAAAGAGGCTGAGGTAATCTGTGAACATAGCGATGAGCGCATCTGAGTCTATTTGTTCTAATGAGGCCTCTTCGTGAATGGAAGAAGGTTTTGTTTTTTCTTCTCGCTCAAAAGAGGATTGTGTCTGCTCGTTTTGCTTGAGAGCAGTAGGCACTTCATTTTTTTTACAGGCAGTGAAACCTAAACTGACAAAAAGTAGTCCAACCAAACAAATTTTTTTCATTTTCTGCTCCTTTAAGAAAAGGGAAGTTCCCTTCACACCGTTGTATTTATTCATATATAACCATAGTATCGAAGAGAAATTAAGAAAGCAATCACTCTGAATGAATTCTTGTGTTCAATGAATGAGTTGGAGCGTGGCGGTAAATGAACGCTAGGCGAAAAGAATTCCAATGTTATAATAGAAATAATGTATCGAAAAGGAGAAGAATATGTTATTACTTTCAAAATCAATGATTCAAGAATTTTATACGCTGAAAGATACGATGAAGGCGGTGGAAAAAGCATTCGCCTTGTTTTCAAAAAATCAGGTGGAAGTGCCTTTACGGACCCAAATGCATGCGCAAAAGAATGAAGGCACCTTTATCTATATGCCAGCCTATTGTGAAGCGGAAGAAGCATCGAGCATTAAAATCTTAGGAATGTTTCCAGGAAATGCCGAAAAAGGCTTGCCAACGATTAACGGACAAGTGTTACTATTAAATACTCAGACAGGAGTCATTGATTGCCTGCTAGATGGTATTTATTTGACGCAATTACGTACAGGGGCGGCTTCAGGAGTTGCTTTTGAACAGTTAGCAAAAAAAGATTGTCGAAAAGGGGCGTTAATCGGAACGGGGGCACAGGCGGAAACGCAGTTAGAAGCCATGTTACTTGCCCGAACACTTGAAGAAGTCCAAGTGGTTGGACTTGATTTTGAGCGAACCCAAGCATTTGTGGCAGAAATGAATCAAAAACTCAACCATTATGGTACTAAGATAATTCCAGTTCGTGAAGCCAATGAGGCGGTTGACGGGGCTGACCTCGTTATCGCAGCAACGACTGCTACTCAACCAGTATTTGATGGCGAACGAATTAAAGCAGGAGCCACTGTTTGTGGTGTGGGCTCTTACCAACCACAAATGCAAGAAATCCCGGCTTCTTTACTCCAGCGTAGCGAGAAAATTTATTTTGACTCACAAGCAGCGGTGCTCTCAGAAGCAGGAGATTTCATTATTCCTTTAGAGGATCAGACGCTCACTGACAAACATTTTATGGGAGACTTAGGTCAAGTGATAAATGGAGCACTCGTCGGGCGTGAAAATGACGAGGAAATCATCTTCTTTAAATCTGTCGGCATCGCAGCCCAAGATGTGATGACCGCAAAAGCCATTTTTGAAGCAGCAAAAGAGCAAGGGGTCGGACTCGAATGGGATTAGTTAAGTGCATTTAAAATGAGTTGAGCGAGAATCTGATAACCTGCTAAGCCGAAATGAATGCCATCTTTTTGTAATCCGTCTGTGAGTTCAGGTATTGAAAGCGTTGAATGTTCAATGAAAGCCTGGTATCGATTAATAAAACCACAATCATTTGCGTCACATATTCGCTTTATTTCCTGTGAATACTGTGCCACAAGGAAATTCTTTCGATATTTCTGTTTGGTTTCATCAACTGGTGAAGGCGAGATAAAATAAATATTTTCCAATGAATAATGAAAGGTTCATTTTGTAATGATCTCTTGGAGATTGATTGAAAATTGGTTTAGTGGAATTTGCTTATGTATTGCTAAATCGTTCGCACCAAGCAAAATAAAAATTTTGTCACTTTTATTTAGAGACAAAATATCCTGTTCGATTCGTTTTAAAAAATCAAAAGTATTATCTGGGTTAGCTAAGATGGTCATTTCATTCAGGGAGTGTTTCGTCTCCCATAGATAAGTAATTTTCATTGTGTCCTCCTTTACTGACTCTAGAATAACAAGGGATTCTCCAAAAGACTCGAAGAATTTGCTTTGTTGCATTTTTTAGTCACTTTGTTGCAAAAAATAAAAAACTTCGCTGTTTTTCTTAGTTTAATGGATTGCTTGGAATTAGGCTCGTTTTTTGTATTTAATATGTGATTTAAAAAATCTTTTTCTTTTTCGCAATTCTTTATTGGAAAAACTTGTTTTTTTATAAAGAATCCTAATTTTTTTCTAAACGAACTTTTTTAAACTAGCACAAGGAAAGACTTCTCGTTATGATAAGGAAACAGATTGAAATGAAAAAAATGGAGGGATCTATGAAAAAGATGCTATTAGTGATTGCGTTACTGCTTGTTGCGTGTGTCATTTTTATCCCATATTACGCTTTTAAAATTGAACCGACTTTTGTGAAAGTGAATCAGCTGTCTTTTGAAAAAGGGACCCAAGAAAACACGGTAAAAGTCGTTCAAATTTCGGATATCCAATTATCGGAAGCTTATGCAACGGACAAATTACCTAAGATTATTGAAAAAGTAAATGCAGAACAGGCAGATATTCTTGTTTTTACGGGTGATTTACTGGATAACTATGCAAAATACGGGCCAACAGAGGAACTGAGTCAGGCCCTCTCACAAATGGAGGCAACGATTGGAAAATACGGCGTTTGGGGGAATCATGATTATGGTGGTGGCGCTTCACAGATTTATGAAGCGACAATGAACCAAGGTGGCTTTACCATTTTACGGAATGAGGGGGTGACCTTAACCATGGCAACTGGAGGCGAGTTATTCATTGGTGGAATGGATGATTCATTATTAGGAAATCCGTCATCGGAAGAAGTGTTGATGTACCGTCAAGCACCGGATTATTCGATTGTTTTGTCTCATGAACCGGATGTTGCAGATGAATTTCTACAGACGGATACGCAATTAGTCTTAGCAGGTCACAGTCATGGTGGACAAATTAATTTACCGTTAGTTAAAGGTCCCATGCCACCTTATGCGAAGAAATATCAAAAGGGCTTGTATCAATTAGATGACGAAACAGCGCTTTATGTCAATAGTGGCTTAGGAACGACGCAAATTCATGCACGTTTTTTGGCACCGCCTGAAGTGACGAGCTTTACGATTCGATTTTAAGAGTCAACAAAACAAACCCACAGGATTCTAGAGAGAATCTTGCGGGTTTGTTTTGATGCTTGGTAATAAAAGTGTAAAGAGAATTTGATTATCCGTACTTTCTGCCGTTATTTTACCATCGAAAGCTTCCACAATCTCCTTGGCAATTGGAAGGCCCAGTCCAGTCCCCCCGGTACTTGTTCCCCTAGCGCTATCCATTCGATAGAAAGGTTCAAAAATACGTTGGATTTTTTCGGGATGAATGGTGTTTCCATGATTAATAAATTGAATTTGAATCCAATCTTCTATTTGTTTTAAACGTAACTGAATAGCAGAATCAGGATAACTATAATTAATTGCATTACGAATTAAATTATCGAAAACACGTTCAATTTTTTCTGGATCGACGAGGACTTGGCAATCTCGTTCGATTTCTAGTTGCCATTGAAGATTTTTTTCTTCTAAAATAGGTAAAAATTCATAACTAATCTGTTCCAACATCATACTGATATCAATGCATTCTTTTTCAAAAATCAGGGTAGTTAAGTTAAAGCGTGTAATCTCAAAGAATTCTCCGATGAGTTGTTCTAAACGATAGGCTTTATCAAGGGCGATTCCTGTATAACGTGCTCGAGTCTCAGGAGAAATATCAGGTTCTTCTTGAAGCAACATCAAGTAACCAATAACGCTCGTTAAAGGTGTTCGTAAATCATGAGCGAGATAAACGATTAAGTCATTCTTACGTTGTTCGGCTTCTTTTGCCGCTCGTTGGTTAAAATTATTCGCTTCTCTGAGTAAATTCATTTCTTCTTGCACTTCAAAAAGAGCAGCGGGTAGTTGGACACGTTCTTCAGGTTTCTCAAGTAATTGACTCGTTCCTTGAATAACTTCATTTAAATAACTGGTAATTTTTTTGATGAGAAAGATCGTTGCACCTACCCAAATCATCAAAAAACATAAAACAAGTAAAGGGACGAAAAAGCGATTCAAAATCGCTAATAAGGGATACCAGAATTCTGAGCCATACCAAATTCGCTGTTGTAAAGAATAACTGAGAATGAGAGCACTTATGGTTAGTAAACCAGATAACAAGACAATTGCTAAGAAGTATTGAATCAGTAAATTACGTATTAAGGGATTCCACGATTTATTGTTTTTCAATGATATAGCCAACTCCCCAAATTGTTTTGATAAATTTTGGTTTACGTGGTTGCTCACCTAATTTTTCGCGCAAGCGAGCAATATGCGCCATCACGGTATTGTTATTGTCGAGGTATTTTTCTTGCCAAACCTCTTCGAATAACATTTCGGATGAGACGACATTGCCTTGGTTTTCAAAAAGATGAAGTAGAATTTTGAATTCAATTGGAGTAATGAGGACTTCCTTGTCATATAAAAAAACTTTATGACTTGCTGGAATAATTTGTAATCCGTCTTTGGCAAACTCCTCTTCTTCTATTTTTTGAATATTTGCCTGATTGTAACGTTGCGTTCGTCGGATTTGTGTTTTAACTCTGGCGACAACTTCCAGTGGATTGAAAGGTTTTGTAATATAATCATCTGCGCCTAAAGTAAGACCGGTAATTTTATCCATATCTTCCCCTTTCGCCGTTAACATTAAAACAGGAAAAAAATAGTTTTTTCGAATTTCTTGTAATAATTGAAAGCCGTCTAATCTAGGCATCATCACATCTAGGACGGCTAAGGCCACCGCTTCTTTCTCAATATAAGCGAGTGCCTCAGTACCATCATAAAAAGTTTTTACTTGAAACCCTTCATTTTCTAAAAAGGTCGTGAGTAGGTTGGCAATTTCAATTTCATCATCGACAACTAAAATTGTATTTGGCATTTGAATCCTCCCAAAAAGTCTTTTCATTTATTATAACGTACTTCAAAACAATACGCATTATCGGACTTGTAGCATGGTTCGTGTACTTAATTGGCTGAGTAACTCATTGGTAATTGTCTGATTCGAATCTGCGACTTTGGGCAAATTATGAAATAGAGTCAACTCTGCTTCAATGGGTATTTCCGGACAGTGACTCAAATCAACGAGTAGCATGTCCATACAGACACGACCAATTAATGGGATTTCTAAATCTTGATAGGTGAGGTGAAAAGCTTGTTGGGAAAGGTTGCGCGGTAAACCATCGCCATAACCAATACTGACAACTCCAATTTCACAGGTCGTATCGAAAGTTGTATCTGTCCCATAGCCAATCGCTTCACCAGCAGCAACGCGTTTTTTTGAAATTAATTGAGCTTGTAAGGAGAGGACGGGTTTTAAATCGAGTGTTGTTTTTGTTGCTGTCTGTTCGCTGCTTAACATCCCATACAGGAGCATGCCCGGTCGGACGTAATCATAGGCTAATTCTTTATAATTTAAAATACCATAGCTGCTTTGTAAATGAGTCAGGCCAACTGGAATATTTCGTGCTTTTAATTGTTGAATGATTTGGTTATACGTTGTGATTTGATTTTCTGTGCGTTCGATTGCTAATGGATCTAAAGAATCTGCTGAACCAAGATGGGAGTAAATCCCTTCGATTTTCAAGTAAGAGAGTTGATAAAGTCCTTTAATGGTTTGCGCATTTGCTGTGACACCAAGACGATGCATGCCTGTATCAACTGCCAAATGACAAGCAATGGGCACCTTTTGTTGATTAAGTGCCTTTCCGTGATCTTCACTTACTATTGATTGAATCAAGGAATAATACTGTAATTCTTTTATACGACTGGGAGAAGTATAACCTAGGACTAAAATTGAACCGGAGATGCCATTTTTACGTAAGTTAATCCCTTCATCGATCGTTGCAACGGCAAAGAAATCTACGCCTCTTTTTTCTAGAGTCTTTGAAAAAAGGTTCGCATCACAACCATAAGCATTTGCTTTGACGACGGCCATGACTTTTGTTTCTGGAGACAAATGTGCTTGAACAGCTTGTAAATTCTGTTGAATCGCTTGTTTTGAAATCACTCGTGTACTTCGTGAGACAGGTGTTTGTTTCTTTTTTTGACATTTTTGCTTCCATTGTGAGGTGAAGTGAACCAGTCCCCAAGAAAGAAAGAAGACAACCAGAAAATCAATCAAGTTATTTTGTAGGACTGGGATAACTTTCCCCACAAAATGAGTCAGTGCAATAACATAAGGGTGAATGATATAAATCCCTAATGCGATGATGGAGGTGTTTTTTAAGGGCGATTTGGGTTGCCATTGAACAATCTTTTGAAAGAGTAGGACCATCACAAGCGGTAAGAAGAAATACATACTATCATGTTTTGGCTCTGTTAATTGATGAAGAGCATAACTTTCAAAGAGTAAGGCGATGAAAGCGAATAATAAACTCAATTTATATCTTGGGGAAATCTGTTTTCTTGTAGCAAGCCAAGCCCCTAAGGTTAGATATAAGGGAGCGAAAAACAAACCGTTACGGGTGCCGCCGAAACTTTCAAATAGGAACTGATAAAAATCTTTCAAAATTGGTAGGTTGGTCACCACACCTGACCAACTGTCCCCGCCAAGTCCAATCAAGTAAAGTCCGAAAGTCAAAAAAAGGACACGTTGAATCGACCAGTAATTTAATAACAAACCTACGAGAATGACCCCTAGAATCACCGCAGGAAAATACCAGAGATGATAAAGGGTGCCTTCAAAAAAAATCAGTTTAAACCATTGGATGAAACTCATATTTAAAGAGAGTATTCCACTATAAAAAGAGAGTGGGAGGTAGGCTAGGATAATCCAAGCATAAAGTTTGCTCTGTTTTTTGAGGAAGCGGTGAACTTTCAATCGACTACTATAACTTTGTTGTTTTGCTAAAGGTCCTAAAACATAAAAACCACTAATCATAAAAAAGAAAGGAACCGCCACTCGAAACAAGGTCAAGGTAATGAAGGTATCAAGAAAGGGTGCCAGATTTTGAAAGGGAAAAGTATGGATTGCTATGACCATTGCTGCTGCAATCATTCGAAATTGTTGGATGCCTTGATTTTTTTTCTTCATGAGATTGCCTGCTGCATTTGAGCAAGGAAAATGTGGTATTCCTCTAACGTCCATTTTTGTTGGGTAATAATTTGGCTATGAGGTAAACCAACGTAGCGAAAGTGCCAAGGTTCATAGCCAATTCCGGTGATTTCTTTTTTATTTTTTGGATAGCGTAAAATAAAGCCAAAATGGATCATCTCTTTTAAAAATAAGTCAACAACTTCTCCTTTTAAGAAGTTTGGAGCAATTAAATCATGGCCCTCACCTTTTATTCCAATGTCTAAGGCTAATCCCGTTTGATGTTCACTACAGCCAGGATATGCGACAAATTCTTCTGTATAGTGTAAGCCATTTTCTTCTAAAGAGAAGTCCCATAAGGCTTCTTGTTCTGTTTGCGTTCGGTAGCCATCAAGGACGACGATTTTATCTTCTAGTTTTAAGGTTTGCATGAGTCGTTTAAATTGCTTGGCTAATTCAGGATGTAAATAAATATCTTTTTCACTATAAGGAGAAAGTACTAAATGATGAGGTTCTTGCTCTTTTCTAATTGGAAATTGACGATTGACTAAATGTAAGAATTGATTATCCATGATAGGCTTCCTCCCCTAAAAGAATTAGTTTTTCGAGTAATTCGGGATAAGTAACTCCAACCGCAGCTAGCATGCCAGGGTAGCGCGAGTGAGAAGTAAATCCAGGCAAAGTATTGACTTCATTTAGCAAAATTTCTCCTGTATCTGTTAAAAAAAAATCCATACGAGAGAGTCCTCGACAACCAAGTATGCGATACAGTACTTCTCCTTGACGCTTGATTTCATCACTAATGGTTACTGGAATGTTTGCTGGAACTTGAATTTTAGCAGTAACCATTTGATATTTTTCGGTGTAATCAAAAAAGCCTTCTTCAAGAGAAATTTCATCACATTCTCCGATTATCAGTTCCTCCGTATTTCCTAAAATCCCACACCCGATTTCGATCCCTTTGACTCCTTCTTGAATAATCACTTCCGGTCCATATTGAAATGCTTCAATTAAGGCGGGAGCCAGGTCATCGTAAGTCTCAATTTTTGTAATCCCTTTAGAGGATCCGGCTTCATTGGGTTTCACAAAAAAGGGAAAGGTGTGTGTAGTAATGAATTGCTTTAAGGCCTCTTCTTTCTTGTCTGTTCTAGATAAACAAAAAGTTGGTGTACTTTTAATTCCGATTCCTTCTGCCAACTGATGAAGCAACCATTTATTCATACAAAGGGCAGAAGCTACGATCCCACAACCGACATAGGGGAGCTGCATCATTTCAAACAGTCCTTGAATGGAACCATCTTCTCCATCGCCACCATGTAAAACAGGAAATAAAATAGCTGGCTTTAAATACCTTTGTTCCTCTTCTAACCAAAATCCAGCACCATTGAAATGAGGAGTAAGGGCTTGAATATGGGTTGTATTTTGCCATGAATCTTCACGGATTTCTTGAATCACGCAATTGACTAAGTACCATTCACCTGTCGGGGCGATTCCGATTTTTTGAATATCAAAGTCCATTGTTTCTAGTGTTTCCAGTACACTGGCTGTTGATGCTAAAGAAATTTCATATTCAGAAGAGATTCCTCCAAAAATAATTGCTACTTGTTTCATTTTTACTTCATCCTTTACGCATTTATTTAACTTAATCTTAGTTTAGCAAGGAAAAACAAAGGAAGTTTTCGCACAATCTATTGAAAAACCTGCAAAACACTTTCTTTTTTCTGACAAATTTCTGACATTTGTAAAAACGACAAAAAATCCCTTACTCAGTGATGCGAGTAAGGGACTCTTGTTTATTCGAGGACTTTGTCATCGACAAAGTACATGATGTCTTCGCGATATTTTAGTAAAGCTTTATCCCAAGTTGGTCGAGCCTTCATTACGCAGGTTGGACCGTTAAGGACATCGCCAATCTTGTAATCCGCTTCCGATAACAAGCCAATGACACGATCATAACGCTGGGCATGTTTTTCAAAATCATGACGTAAAACGTTCATGGTTATTTTTTCTTGATTGGCTAAGGTAATTTCATAATCATAATTCGTTGTAAATAAATAGTCAGGTAAAATCATTTCTTCGACGCCATGAAGGCTCGTATTCCGTTCAAAAGGACAGCCTAATAAAACGATTTTTCCATTGCGGCGATAAACTTCACTTAATGGTGAATTGACGCCAACGGGTGTATGGTCAAAGTGATGGTTACGGGTAATTTCTTCCGCGTCTTTCCCCCAAGCAGCAAGACTATGGGTTGGATGGACACTTCGATAGACATCTTTTGATAAGCGCATTGTCTCGGGTAAGATACCGATACAAACCGGTGTTTCTTCCACATCAAAAAAACGGTGATCAATATCCACATTTTTGTAGCTAAAAGTCGGGATGACTAAAGTCCCTTCTTTAACGGTTTCTTTCAAGGCTTCAATGACGGCTTCTGGCCCCCCCTCAATTTGATCGGTACCTCGTAAACCATTATAAGAAGAATGAACAATAATCAGGTCATCTTCTTTCACACCTAGTTTTCTCAAGTCTGATACAATCTGTTTTGGATCTAACATCGAATTCTCCTTTACAAATAGATTCTCACCCCTTCATCTTAGCGGTGTTTCACAAAAGATGCAATGAAGGAGTCGATTTAAAAGGGGAAAGACTGGAAGGACTTATAGAGAAGTGGTAAATTTAAGAAATTCTGGAATAATTCACCATAAAGCCAGTTTTTTAAACGAGGTTCGCGTATAATGAGAAGAAATTGTTTTCATTAAAAAATCAGAGGGTAGGATAGAAATGGCAACGTTATTCTTAAGTATTATTTATATTACATTTATTAGTTTAGGATTACCCGATTCATTGCTCGGTGTGGGTTGGCCGGAGATGTATGGGGAATTTGGCGTACCACAAAGTTATGCCGGATTTGTCTCGATGACGATTTCTTGTGGAACGATTGCATCCAGTTTCTTTAGTGGGAAATTGATCCGCCGCTACGGTACAGGAAAATTAACGGCAGTGAGCGTGCTTGGAACGGCTTTGGCACTATTAGGATTTTATTTTGCACCAAGTTTCATTTGGATTCTTGGAGCGTCAATTCCCTTAGGGTTAGGTGCTGGAGCAGTGGACGCCGGGCTCAATGATTACGTGGCCCGTCATTATGAAGCGCATCATATGAACTGGCTGCATAGCTTCTGGGGAATCGGTGCCTTAACGAGTCCATTAATTATGGGTCAAGTTTTAGCACAAAATGCTTCTTGGCGTTATGGTTATTTCATCGTTTCCTGTGTGCAATTTGCTTTAGTATTGGTTTTATTTTTAACTTTACCGATGTGGCGGACAAGGGAATCCCGGGTGCTGAAAGCCGAAGTTGAGGTAGTGGCGGAAGAGACGAAATTTATGAAGCTCTTAGGGTTGAAAAAAGTCCGTTACGCCCTCTATGCCTTCTTCTTATATATTGGGGTAGAAGCAACTATGGGCTTATGGTCGAGTAGTTATTTGATTCAAACAAAAGGCATCGAACCTTCAAAAGCAGCGATGGCTGTTTCTGGATTTTTTGGTTTTATTATGTTTGGTCGTTTACTATCAGGCTTTTTATCAATGATGTTGACCAATCGTCAATTGATTCGTTTCGGACAAGTCTTAATTGTATTAGGTGGTTTATTTCTATGGCAAGGTACAAGTTACGGTGTTTTATTACTAGGCATTTGTTTAATTGGTTTTGGTTGTGCGCCAATCTTTCCATCGATGCTACACGAAACCCCGCAACGTTTTGGCCAACAAATCGCCCAACAAATTATGGGCGTACAAATGGCGATGGCCTATACAGGTTCCGTCGTCTTGCCACCAATGTTTGGTTTCTTAGTGCCTAAACTTGGAATGCAAGTTTTACCCTTCTTTATTATTGGTTATGGGTTATTGATGTATCTGACCTCCGAAGGACTGAATCGTTTGTTAGATTTTGAAAAGCGGAAATAAACATCAAGGGGCTGTGACAGATATCGCAGCCCCTTGATGTTTACGAACGTTTGATTGATAAATGGGAAACAAAAGTCTGCTCTTTCGAAGACTTCATGGAACTTGAACAATTATTCAAATTCCCTTCCGGTTTCTCAGAGTAAAACGACTTTTGTCACACCTCTTTTATGTTTCATCTTCTTTGGATCCCTTTTCCCAAATACTTGATTTAAAAACAAATGAAAAAATCGCAAAGAAAGAAATAATGCTCGTCACGGTTACGAAAGAATCGGTATTGAGCGAACCAGCAAGTAGAAAAGTTGGAAATAAGGCAACAAAAAGTTTTTCACAAAAGAGGATTCGCTTACGTGTGAGTGCTTTATCTAAGTTAAATACATTACCGATAAGCCATAAGATGAACGCAGCTAGTAAAAACAATCCAAAAAAGAGCACAATTAGAAACAGTCCCAACAAAAAAAGTTCTTTAAAATCAATTTGTAACATTTCAAGTAAGACCGCTTCATCAGAAATACGATAAATAAAAAGCACAATGACCCTCCTGAGAATAAACAAGGAAAAGGCAACTAAAGCCAGAGAAAAAAGCATATGCTGTAGCGATCGAAGCACGCGATGGATAAATTTCAAGAGACTTACCTCCTTTTTCTTTTTTTCTTCTAGTATATCGTAAAAATCAGAAAAGGTTCGATAAAGTTTGTCCACATTGATGCTACCTATAGTCTGTGTTGTAAAGTATATAATTTGTATCTTCTTATTTTTTTGGATAGTTGTTATAGTGGGATTGTAGGAAGAATCATAGATGAGGGGGGAGAGTATGAAAAAGTTAAAACAAATTTGGAAACAAAAAGCATTACTTTTGTTTGCATTACCGGGGGCAATTTGGCTGGTTACCTTCTTTTATATACCTGTATTAGGAAACGTCGTTGCCTTTAAAGATTTTCGGAATACAGGTACAGGTTTTATTCAAAGTTTAATCGATAGTCCCTGGGTTGGGTTTGAGAACTTCAAATTTTTATTTTCATCATCAAATGCCCATATCATTACAAGGAATACCTTGCTGTATAATGCATCATTTATTGTCTTAAATTTAATTATCGCAGTGGTTTTTGCGATTATTATGAGTGAATTACGTGTGAAAAAAGTGGTCCAAACATATCAAACAGCGATGTTGCTACCACATTTTTTATCATGGGTTATTATCAGTTATTTTGTATACGCTTTCCTAAGCCCAGATAAAGGACTTTTTAATGTCATTATTACAGGCATGGGTGGCGAAGGAATCAACTGGTACAATGAACCCAAATATTGGCCATTTATTTTAATATTTATGGGCGTTTGGAAGCAAATTGGTTATAATAGCATTATTTATTTTGCCTCTGTTATGGGAATTGACCCCACCTATTATGAAGCAGCGATGGTTGAGGGTGCTTCAAAATGGCAACAGATTAAAAATGTTACGCTTCCTCAATTAATTCCTTTAATGTCGGCTTTAACAATTTTAGCAGTGGGAAACATTTTCAGAGCTGATTTTGGTTTGTTTTATCAAGTTCCTAGGAATTCAGGAACATTATATGATGTGACAAGTGTCTTGGATACATATATTTATAATGGATTAATGAATAGTGGCGATATTGGAATGTCTTCAGCGGCAGGCTTGTATCAGTCTGTTGTCGGTTGTCTTTTTGTAATAGGTTCGAACTTGATTGTTCGTCGATTTGATGAAGGAGCGGCATTATTTTAGGAAGGAGGAGTTCAAATTGAAAAAGAAACCAATCGTTCATTCGGTATCAGTAAATGGGATGATGAAAGATCAATTATTACAAGCACTATTTATTACCTTTTTCGTAACAATAGTAGTGTTGTATCCACCTTGGTTTCAAATTATTTTGGGATATAGTTTTTTTCAATTTGATTCTGCCGTCTAGTGTTGTGAATTGCCAGTTTACTTTTTTTCATGTCGCGTTGCGCTTCCGCTGGGGAAAAAAATTTGTACAAGGAGGTAATCGTGTGCGTATTCAAATTATCAGTAACCAGTATAATTTTTTCAGCATACGGATATAAAATATCGGATGTGTGTCGAAGGACTTGAGCAAAATCAAGCGCTGTCCGTTGCTTGGTTACAATCGTTTCTCGTTTACCAGCCAATGCTTCGAAAATCATAAAGATATTAGCCGTTCCGTTGCGTTCATATTCATAATTAAGAAGTTCTAGATGGCGGTCCGTTACAGGAATACGTGTTTCTTTGATCAATTGTTTGCTTGTTTCATCGATACAAACTATTGGAAGCAAAGGATCGTAAGGGCGCTGATAAACGTCCAGCACGTCTTCCATTTTTGCAACAAACTCAGCACCTGATTTCGGAAGGCACCATTCTCTTACGAGCCACGGTTTAATTTCGTTTTTTTCATGACCTCGCACACCGTGGAGTCAGTGATATACTCAACAATTTCCAAACGAACCAACTCATCTGCATGGTCCAATGGTCACGAGCTTCTGGTACTTCCGAACAAACAATTCTACAAAGCTGTGCTTCGACTTCACCGGTAACTTTTCGATGACGATTAGCTTGTTCTTTACGACCCAGTGCTGCTTCTAAACCTTCTGTTATATAGCGTTTTGCAACACTAGCGATTGTGGAGGATGAGGCGCCATAAGCTTGTTTAATCTCTTTATAGGTCCAATTATTTGAATCTCGTCTATCTAATTATAGCAAAATATGAGCATGTCGAATACGATAGTCTTTGCTACCTTTTTAGATTGGCTTTTTCAATTCTTTCTGTTCTTCGTCTGTTAAAGTGACTTTATATCGTGGCATCCTCATCATCCAATCCTTTTTTGATAAGAGTATGTCACAAATTTTATTTCTAAGTGGATGGAACACTAGCTAGGCCGTCAATTCCTCTTCTAAGGTCTGTCTTTCCGCAAACAAGATAGGTCTGTGGGATTTCTGTATAATCAATGATCATCTAAAATCCACTCCTTCATTAAGGTGAAAAAACATTTAACGTTCGATTCCTTGATAAATCTCCATTTCAACTTCTCTATTTTTAACTCTTAGGATAGGACGTTTTTTGTTGATTTTTTGTTGTTCCTCTTTCGATTGAATTGGTAACGAGACAAACTCAATTTTATTGTCCATTGATCAAACCTCCTTGTATACTTTATGAACTTAAGTATAGGGGGAGATTTGAACATTTGATAGATACCTTGTGATTACTCGCTTACAAAGCTTAATCAATAATCTCTGCTTTCCCTTCTTCCTGTATTTTTGCTAAATGATCCAACATTTGTTGAATGACCTCGTCTGGATGTCGTTCCCAAGTGGCTAGTTCGCCAACGATTTTTATCGCTTCAGGGGAACGATAGGAACGTGTAGGATTTCCCGGGAAGCGTTTATCCGTGACATTTGGGTCATTTTCAAAGGAGCCGAGGGGTTCAACTAAATAAATTCGTTCTTTTCCTTCACCTTGTGCCAATTCTGCGCCCCATTTGGCAGCATCTAAGGTAGCGGTAAAATAGATAAAATTTGAAATACGCGCAGCTTCATAATTGGATGGTTGTTTTGTTGTCAGTAAATCACCGAGGGCCAACTGGGCTTTTGTACCGTGAAAGAAAGGTCCTCTGTCTAAGACTTCTGTTTGTTTTTGCATAATAAAACCTCCGATTCATGATGAATGAAAGTCTAGCTTACTATTTTTTGACGAAAAAGCACAGTTTTTAGGTGAAACATGCTATATTTTAAAGATAAAACAATCAAGGGGGACAATGAAATGAAGATTGGCATCATTGGTTACGGGAATATTGCAAAGCGTTTCTTTCAAAGTATTCAGCATACAGATGAGGGAAAGGTGACCGCAATCGCTTCGAAATCCCTTTTCAAGAATAAGGAATTTCAATCGGCCTATCCTCACATCCAGGTGTATGAATCTTACGAGACGCTCTTAACAGAGGGCGACATTGATGGCGTCTATATCGCTTTGCCTCATAAGGATCATAAAGAATGGGCCTTGAAAGCTCTGGATTTAAAAATTCCGGTCCTGTGTGAGAAGCCGGCTGTATTAACGACACTGGATATGGATGAAATTATTCTGTCTGCTCAAAAAAACGAGACCCTCTTTATGGAAGCTTTTAAAACAAAGTTTAATGACGGTTTTATGGCTTTAAAAGAAGACATTCAGCAGTTAGGCGCACTTAAAAAGATAAGTGCTAGTTTCTGTTTTGATGATGTGGAGGCTCGGGATGCGAACTCTTATTTAGTCCAAAAGGATCAAGGCGGTGCTTTAAATGATGTCGGTACTTACTCGATCGGCTTTGTCCTAGCTTTAATTGATGCACCCATCATTCAAATCAAGGCAGATAAGGAATATCTTTTTGACGTGGATGGTTACTTTTCTGCCAACCTGACTTTTGGAAATGGTCTAGAGACTTTTGTCGAAGGGGCCATTGACCGAGAAAAAGAACGCGTGGCTCGTATTATTGGAGAAAAGGGCGAAATCACGATTCCCTTTTTTTATCGGATGGAAACTTACGAACTGCAATTATTAGGACAAGCAAAAATTCAAAAAAATTATCCCGTTGTTGGGGATGAAATGACCTTGGAAATTCAGCATTTTATTGACCACTTCAAAGCAAAGGAAAGTACTTGTGCGACTCATTCTTTAAAGGATACAAGAAAAATTCTTGCGGTGATGGAAGGGATTCGCCAAGGGTAAAAAAAACCGTCTAGCTCGTTGAAAAATCAAGGGCTAGACGGTTTTTGGTTAGGCCTTTCCACTTAAGTAGGCTTGCTCAATAATCCAACTGAGTTCAACAGCTGTATTGATGTCATACTCTTTGACTGCAGGTAAAGAAGGGTCTTTCACTAGGTCAGAGAACACTTCAATTGGATAAGGGTGTTGTGCCAATGTTTTCCCATCAATAATGGTTTTTTCTTTGTACTTTTCATCAAGGTTGGATTGAATCCAAATTGTTTCACCCGAATCAGGCGAACCAAAGACGATAATCGATCCTTGTTGCCCAATCACTTCTAAAAAGTTTTCTCCGACATTCGTCATGAAGGAAGTATACGCCGTTCCGATGGCTTTGTTTTCAAATTCAATCACCGTCGTGGAGTTGTCTTCAATACCTTTATCGCCGAACTGAGTCATTGTAGCTTTGACACTCTTTGGTTTGCCGCATAAGTAAGGTAACATGGCTAAACCATGACAACCTAAGTCAAGGGTTGCCCCACCACCAGATTGGGTTTGGTCATACCAATAAGCAGGTAACCAGTCATTTAAGACCCCACTATGCGCACGACGGAAATAGACAGAAACCACTTCGCCAATGGTACCGGCATCAATTTGTTCTTTGGCAAAACGGTAACTACCAGAAATCAATGATTCCAGAGAAAGGACGAAGCGACAATCACTTGCATCTAGGGCTGCTTTGATTTCTAAGGCATCTTTTTCATTTGTTGTGAGCGGTTTATCGACAAAAATATGTTTGCCGTGAGCAATCGCAGCCAAAATCAATTCTTTATGCATGGTCGTTGGTGCTTCAATGACCACCGCTTCGACTGCAGGGTCTGCTAAGACTTTCTCTAAGTCGGCTTCATAAGGGGCGCCATATTTTTCTGCTGCTTTTTTTCCTCTTTCTTCGATCGCGTCCCACACGTATAAACATTGATCTTGTGGAATTTTACTTAAAAAACCTTCTGTATGGACATGCCAGTCCGTTAATAATGCATATTTCAAATTCGTCACCCTTTTTTTCATTAATATTGAAATCACTTACAGTATAGAGTCCATTGGAAAGGAAAACAATGGAGTAAATTAAGGTTTCGTGATGGAAATAAAAAACTTCCCAGAAAAACTAGGAAGTCCCATCTTTGATATTCAAAAAGGTTAGCTTGCTCTTGGTCGATAATTCTTTTGAAAAAAGATAATCCGGATGGTCAAAGCCTTTAATGCCATCGATTGTTTGGATTTGGTTTTCTGCCATAAAACGTACCATTTCCCCCCGGGCCATCTTAGCCAAGGTCGCTTTGACTTTTGGTTTTCCATTCACGAGACTGACAAAAGCAATCTCGATGAATTCGTCTGTTGGTTTTAAATAGGGCGTGAGGGTTTTAGTGTACTCCTTAGAAGCTAAATTGATAATCGGTCCTTGATCGAAGTCCAAGGCATTATAAATTTTTTGTCCCCAAAAATCATAGAGGTTTTTTTCATCCGCAACAGAAAGAGGGGCTTGCATTTCTAAACGGTAAGGTACGATGCCATCAAAGGGGCGTAAGACACCATAAAAACCAGATAAAATTCGTAAATGCTTTTGAATATAATTTAATGCTTCTTCTGTAAATAGGTCTGGTGCCATGTACTGATACTGTAGGCCTTTGTAGCTAGCGATGCTCGGAGTCGTCCCTTTGTTAAAGTCAATCGACTGCAAGCGTTCATAGTTTTCTAAAGCGAGTTTGTCACTACAATTCCATAGCTTTTGTGCCTCATCCAAAGGTAGTTTTCTTAATTCTTTTAAAATTTGTTTCGTTTCAGTTAGAAAAACCGGCTGACTCTCTGGCAGAAAATGATCCAGTTCGGTTTTCATTTGTTTTGTCGGAGAAATAATCATTTTCATTGCGTCTTGAATCCTTTCTATCAAAAAAATCCTCTTTCTAGTTTAACATGAAAGAGGAAAAAGAGGGATCCGATTTTTTCTCTTCGTTACTTTTTGATAGGTGGGAAGAGCAGGGAATTTACTTATTTAGCCTGATATTATGAAAAAAACCATTAATAAATTAACTTTTAATCAAAATGTAACCAATTTCGTTCGTGTTTCGCATTGATTCTTTTGTTAAATCCTGTTATGATATCGGAGGAAGAAAACCATATAATTCTGGTAATAAGGTCCAGAAGTTTCTACAAGTTACCCAATAAAGTAACTTACTATGGCAAGGACAACTTTGGTTCCCCTGTCATTGTGTGGCTTTTTTCTCACAAAAGGAGGAAAAATAGAAATGAAAGAAAAAATTGATCAGTATTTTGGTATTACGAAATCAGGATCGACCTACAAACGCGAATTCACGGGAGGATTAACGGCATTCCTCGCAATGTCTTATGTCATTTTCGTCAATCCAATTATTTTAGGCCAAGCAGGCATGCCGCAAGATGCGGTCTTTATGTCAACCATTCTATCATCGGCAATTTCGATGTTAATCATGGGGCTATGGGCGAGATTTCCACTTGGCTTAGCGCCATGTATGTCAATGAATGCCTTTTTTGCTTATTCTGTTGTTTTACAAATGGGAAAAACTTGGCAAGAAGCCTTAGCCGCTGTTTTAGTGGCGTCTATTTTATTTTTAATTTTAGCTTTTTCAGGTGTACGCTCAAAAATTATCCAAGCGATTCCGATTTCTGTGAAACAAGCAGGAACAGTTGGTTTAGGGATTTTTATTGCTTTTGTAAGTTTTAAAAATTCAGGAATCATTGTGCCAGATGAAGGGATGTTTATTACTTTCGGCGGTTTTGATAATCCGAATGTAATCATTGCATTCTTTGGATTATTGACAGCAGCCTTTTTCTTAGTACGTAAAAATCAATATGCTGTTTTCTTAGGCATGATTGGTGCGGCACTTTGTGGCTTGTTCATTCGTCTAGGCGTTTCAATGGAATGGTTCACATTAAGCGAGAGCGTGGTCGCTTCCTTGCCTCAACTGCCAGCAGGTTCGCCAATTGTCTTTCCAACGGTTCCAATGAAGGCGATGCTGGACCAAACCTTTTTGGTTGCCTTTCAAAATTTACCTCAAATGCTTTCACTTGATTCGATTGTCATTATTTTAACCTTTTTATTCTTAGATTTCTTTGGTACTGCAACAACTCTTGCGGCAGCAGCCACTCAAGTTTCAGATATTAAGAGTGAAAAATTTGAAGATAACACCCGGATTTATAGCGCGGACGCGATTGGTACATTCTTTGGTTCGATTTTTGGTACATCTAGTTTATCTACGTATATTGAGTCTGTTTCAGGAATTATTGCAGGTGCGCGAACCGGCCTAATGAGTGTCATTGTTGCGGTGTTATTCTTGTTGTCTGCTTTCTTTTACCCATTATTATCTTTAGTGACTGCCGCAGTAACAACACCGGCAATGATTGTTATTGGGATTTTCATGATGCAAAACATTACGAAAATCGATTGGGATGGGGGATTCGAAGAAATCATTCCAGCTTTCCTAACCATTGTCATGATGCCATTAACAGGTTCTATTGCCTTAGGTTTAGTTCTCGGATTTTTATCTTATGAAATTTGCATGATTTTTGCCAAACGTACAAAAGAAATCGCTCCTGTGATGCATGTTATTACCATTATTTCAATCGCGTATCTATTTACCATCTAAGCCTCGGTTTATTTAAGCCTGATAGAAAAAAAATTTGTTTCGACGCAATGCTCCTTGACAGGAAAAAGAAGATGGAACATAATAAAAAAGAAGATACGGGAATGAATGTCTCCCACAGTTTTGAACTGAAACCGCAAATTGCTAATGACTTCTACCACGATTGACGTGTGTAGGAGTCATTATTTTTTTATGAAAATTGCGAAAGGAATGAAAAAAATGAATGGAAAGAATGGGAAACTACTTTTTTTAAGTGTGATTGTTGGTGGTGTTGTTGGTAGTTTAGATACGATTTTTGGTAGGGTGTTACTTGCGTTCAGTCATTTTCGAGAAAGTCACTTTTTGTCGCTGATTTGGTTTCTCCCAGTGATCGGTGCCCTTTTCACTTACTTTTTAGATAAATATGGAAAGAATAGCCAAGGGGGGATGGGTCTGTTTTTTTTAGTAGGCGAAGAAGAGGAACAGACGATTCCTTTACGAATGATTCCATTTGTGGTGATAGGCACGTGGCTGACGCACTTATTTGGTGGGAGTGCCGGACGAGAAGGCGTGGCGGTGCAATTAGGTGGGACGGTCGCTCATAGAATGGGACGTCTATTACGATTACAAGAAATGGGAAATACGTTCGTTGTAATCGGAATGGCTGCGGGATTCGCCGGTCTTTTTCAAACACCGATTGCGGCTACTTTCTTTGCCTTAGAAGTTTTGGTTGTTGGTAAACTCAAGTATGAAGCACTCGTTCCAGCCTTACTCGCTGCGTTTATTGCGAGCCAAACTTCTAGTTTTCTTGGGTTAGAAAAATTTTCGTTCCCATTGGCAACTTCCATCGATTTGAATGGCCTCTTATTTATCAAACTCGTTCTTCTAGGTTTGATTTTTGGTTGGTGCGGGGGTTTCTTTGCGCACGTATTAGAAACAAGTAAAACGTGGTTAAAGGAGAAAATAAGTGCTCCTGTTTTGCGGATTTTTTTGGGAGGGATCGTACTCGTTGCTCTTTTGACCCTCTTTTATCAAGGTCGATACGCAGGGTTAGGAACGAATTTGATTGACTCAGCTTTTTCAGGTGACAAGATGTATGCCTATGACTGGTTACTCAAAATGTTTCTGACTATCCTAACGATTAGTGTTGGTTTTTTAGGGGGAGAAGTCACGCCTTTGTTTGCGATCGGTGCTTCTTTAGGTGTAGTATGCGCGCCGCTTTTCGGCTTGCCAGTAGCGTTTGTCGCGGCCTTAGGTTATGCGAGTGTTTTTGGTAGTGCAACAAGTACCTTTATCGCTCCCATTATGATTGGCTGTGAAGTTTTCGGCTTTCAGTATTTGCCTTTCTTTTTTATCGTCAATGCCTTCTCATACTATGCGAGTCAAGGGAAAAGTATTTACTCCTTGCAAAAAAGCGAACGATGAAAAATGAAGGCAGGCAGTTCGTGCAAACGTTATTGTGTTAAGGAAAATGATTTGCTATACTAAAAAGGAAGTACAAGTAGAGGAAAAAGGGGGGAATGATTCAATGGTGTGCCTGACTAAAATAACAACAACTGAAGATTACCAACGTTATCATATCAGCTTTAGTCACGCGATTGGTTTTACAATGGCTACTCAAGGGAGAAGTATGTCCAAAAATAGTCGAATTGTAAAAAAATCAATGACCATTCCATTCATTTAACCTTATTTGTAGTACTTTTACAAAAAGATAAAATAACAAGGTCATGGATTTTTCCATGGCCTTTTTGCGTGGTCCAAATTAAAGGAGAAATATCATGCAGATTCAAATCAATAAAATAAAGAAAAATTTTGGTGGGATACCACTTTTTGAAGAATTAAGCTTTGCCATTCATCCTCAAGATAAAATTGGCCTGATTGGTCAAAACGGGACAGGAAAAACGACGTTACTTCGGATTCTATTAGGAATGGAAGGGGTCGATGACGGAACGGTCAGTAAGAAAAAAGGACTGAAGATTGGTTGGGTTCCTCAAAAATTATCCAATGATGAAACTTTGGTTTTTGATTATATTTGTCAAAGTTTTATCGACATTCAAAAGATAAAAGAACAACTAAGAAAATATGAAGAACAAATGACTCTACCAGAGAGTGATTTGGAACGAATCATGACCCTTTATGGCAACTTACAGCAAACCTTTGAAGACCAAGGGGGCTATGCACTCGAGGACCGTGTCATGAGTACCTTAAAAGGACTAGGGATTGGCGAAAAATACCAATCATCTCTGAATCAACTGAGTGGTGGCGAACGTGTCCGAGTCGAGTTAGCCAAAGTCTTAGTCCAAGACAGTGATCTGTTATTACTCGATGAACCGACCAATCACCTTGATTTAGCCGGTATTCAGTGGCTAGAAAATTATTTGAAAATGACAAAAAAAGCCTTTGTCGTGATTTCCCATGATCGTGCTTTTCTAGACGAAGTCACAAAAAGAACGGTTGAGTTAGAAGACGGCCAAGTCCATGAGTACCCAGGAAATTACAGCCGTTACGTGACCTTAAAAAAAGAACAGCAAGAGTCTTTACGTAAGAATTATGAATTGCAACAAAGGGAAATCAAGCGACTCCAATTAATGATTCGGCGTTATCGCCAATGGGCTCATGAAGGGGACAACGATGCGTTCTTTAAAAAAGCCAAGGAAATTGAGCGTCGTTTAGAAAAAATTACCTTAGTGAAACCGCCCATTGAACCAAAAAAACGATTGAAAAAAATCAATCAAGGAACTCGAGCTGGAAAAGAAATCCTTTTAGCGAAAGAAATTGGCAAAATTGTGGGAGATAAAATCTTGTATTCCGAGAGTTCTTTTGCCATCTATCGAGAAGAACGGGTGGTGATTCTAGGGGACAACGGTTCAGGGAAAACGACTTTATTGAAACTTATCTTAGGTGAAACGGACTTAGACGAAGGGACATTAACGCTTGGAGCAAGCACAAAGATTGGCTATCTACCACAAAAATTAACCTTTGACTCACCGGATGCACGAATTCTTGCTTATACCAAAAGCTTTGTTCCGGATGAACAAAAAGCCCGTCAAGCTTTAGCTCAAGCGGGATTTTATAGCGCAGATGTAGCCAAGCGTATCAAAGATTTATCTGGCGGCGAACAGGTCCGTCTGTATTTGATGAAACTCTTACAAAAAGAAATGAATTTTCTTATTTTAGATGAACCAACCAATCATTTGGATATTTATGTTCGAGAAGAAATCGAAGAACTGCTCGCGCAATTTACGGGAACCCTTCTTGCAGTTTCTCATGACCGTTACTTCTTACAAAAAAACTTTAACCAAGCGCTAGTGATTGAAGAAGGGCGGATTGATAAGCAAGAATTTTGATTCGCTCACGAAACAAAGTAGGCGTAACAGAAGTCGGTTCACTCTGAGAAACTGGAAGGAAATTCGAACAACTGCCTTTTTTAATTGCTCGAATTTCGCGAAATTTTCGAAAGAATTGACCTTTCTTTCTCTTTATCCATCAAACATGCGTAAAATACAAAGGGAGCGGTGTCACCTGTCACCGCTCCCTTGTTGCGCATTTTTCTAAGTTTTGTCGCTTCAATCGCTTCTTTTTCAAAAGTGGATGGGTCAAAAACTAGCCAATTGGCTGTTCTCATTTTCCTTTTGTCTGCGTATAATGTGTAAAAAAGGATGTGAACGCATGGTACTTCAAACATTAACCATCGGTGGTTCCGATACTTGGGGTGGTGGAGGCATTCAAACAGACCTTCGAACCTTTGAAAACTTAGATGTTTTTGGACTAACCGTTTTAACCTGTTTGGCGGTAGAAGAAGGGGATAGTTTTGTGATTCGCAGCTTACCCGTAGACTTAGTAGCCGAACAACTTCAAACGATTGAAAATAATTTTGAACTCAATGGCGTGAAAATAGGATTATTATCTGATCTTGCAATCATTGATCTCGTTTTAGGTTTTTGTCAAAGAAACCATGGCAAGTTTCCAATTATTTTAGACCCTGTCATGGCTTTTAAAGAAACAAAAGAAGAACTGCAACAAACCTATATACAAAAAATCAAAGTGTTCTTTCCCTACGTCGATTTAATTACCCCTAACCGACGAGAAGCTCAATTACTGTCTGGCATGGAGGAAATTGAAACGACGGAAGAGCTCAATCAAGCAACGAAAATCATTGCCAAAGATTCAGACGTCGGTGTGGTGATTACTGGCGGTTCAAAAAGTGGCGTCGATACCTATCGAAAAGGAGAAGGGACCTATCAATTTACAGGTCCCTTGTCTCAATCCACCACCGATCATGGAGCGGGTTGTTCTTTTTCATCGGCGATTTGTGCACACTTAGCCCATGGGTTTTCGATGATGGAAAGTATTGAACGTAGTAAAAAATATGTGTATGCAGCCATTGAAAATGGCGTAGCCGTTGGAGATTCGGGTAACGTTTGGCGACCCAAAAAAGAAGGGAGTTTGATTCAATGAAATTACAAAAACAACTTGTACGTATCGCGATGTTAACTGCTCTAACGGTAGCTGTCTCACTCATGTTTCTTTTTCCTGTGCCTGGAACAAATGGTTTCGTCACGTTGGCGGAAGCGGGCATTTACTCCGCCGCTTACTTGTTAGGACCGATTGGTGGTTTTTGGGTCGGAGCTTTGAGTGGTGGGCTGATTGACTTATTCTCTGGTTACCCTCAGTGGATTTTGGCTTCGGTAATTATTCATGGGGCTCAAGGTTTCATTACCGGTTATTTTTTCCAAAAGAAATCGAGAGTGCTCCATGGTCTAGGGCTTGTCCTAGGTAGTTTACTAATGGTTGCAGGCTACGGTCTTGCGACAGGATTGATGTATACGTGGCCAGCAGGGGTTGCTTCCATTTTTGGCAATGTGGTACAAAATATTTTTGGCGTCGCTTTGACGGTTTTATTAATGGCGTCGATTCGTAAAATCAATCTACCTATAATGAAAGAAGGACATCGCTAATGGAAAAAGAACAATTTATCGCTGATTTATCACAAATGGTGGAAGAGGTTTTAGCAGAAGCGCAACTGCATCAAGGAGATACCTTTGTTTTAGGTTGTAGCACCAGTGAAATTAGTGGTGGGAAAATCGGAAAGAATCCAAGTCAAGAAATTGGCGAGTGGGTCATTCAAACAATCAAAGGCATTCTTGATCCAAAAGGCATTCATCTAGCTGTTCAAGGCTGTGAGCATTTGAACCGTGCTTTAGTTGTTGAAAGAACCGTGGCTCGTCAAAACAATTGGGAAATTGTAGAAGTCCGCCCGAGTTTAACGGCAGGAGGAGCTTGTTCCGTGGCGGCTTTTAAGTATTTTGAAGATCCCGTGGAAGTGGAACATCTTGTTGCCCAAGCAGGTATTGATATTGGTGATACAGCCATTGGCATGCACGTCAAACACGTACAGGTGCCGGTACGACCAAGCAACAAAACGCTCGGTTCTGCTCATGTGACCGCCTTACGCTCAAGACCAAAGTATGTCGGAGGACCAAGAGCGAGTTATGAAACGACCAATGAAATCTAGCTGAGAATCATTTGTTAGTAATCAATGATTTTCCTCGAAAAGGACGATGCCATTTCTTCGTCCTTTTTTTGCTGCTTTACTCCTTAAACAATTGTATCATTTGATATTTTTTTCAAAGAGAATTATCATGAAATGAGTAGAAAATAAGTGGAAATTGGAGTCTGGTTGAATGAAAAAATGGCAAAAATGGCTAAGTGTTTTTTTGATAGGTTTCAGTATTCTTCTCCTCGTTTTATTGAATAAAGAGCCCGAAATCCGCTCAGATGAGGCAATTCACTCCGCCTTACTTGATGTGCCTCTCGAAAATCAAAATGAAGGAATCGCTTTAGGGAATGGCTGTGAGGTCACAGCACTGTCCATGTTATTAAGGTATTATGGCTATGAAACCAATAAGAATCAATTGGCAGAGATGTTAGACTATGTGCCTGTTTTTATTGATTCAAAAACGCATGGTGATCCGCACGATGGTTTTGTCGGCGATATTACAGGTGGACTTGATGCCATGGGTGTCGCGGTGGAACCAATTGCACGAGTCGCTGAAGCGGTTGTTGCGGACCAATATCAAGTCATCAGTCAAGAGCAGACCTTTTCAGACCTTGAATCACTCATTGAACAGGGCATTCCGATTTGGACAGTTGTGACCGTTGATTTTCAAGTCCCAACGATGGATGATTTTATGGTTTGGCAAACGCAAAACGGGTTTATCGAAGTAACTCCTTTGTGTCATGCCGCAGTGATTACAGGAATGGACGAAGCGTTTATCTACGTCAATGATCCCTATGGTGAAACAAACCGACCCGTACCCAAGGAGGATTTCCAGTCGATTTATGAGCAACTAGGAAGCCAGTCACTTTATTTACAGGAACACGTGACACAAATTTCATAGTTGGTTCTTGTTTTTTCGCAATCGAAATTCTTGTTTTAGCTAAGAAAATTCCATATACTAAAGGGAAGGAGGCGATTTTATGTCAGATTACAAAATCCCTAACGTTTGGCAATGGGAGCCGACGGAAAATAGTGCGTTTGGCAATCAACCAATAGCTGGGAGTCGTTTTGAACAAACATTACCTGTAGGAAAGAACCCCTTGCAAGTGTATTCATTAGGTACGCCGAATGGGATCAAAGTAGCCATTTTACTAGAGGAACTAGAGGAGGAAGGAATCGCAGGAGCGGCCTTTGATTTATATAAAATTGATATTTCTAAAGGGGATCAATTTGGTAGCGATTTCGTTAAGATCAATCCAAATTCCAAAATTCCTGCCCTTGTCGATTACTCCGTAGCACCCCCTGTCCGTGTGTTTGAATCCGCGTCGATCTTACTCTATTTGGCTGAAAAATATCAACGTTTTCTTCCTACGAACTTGGCAGAAAAGACAGAAATGATGAATTGGCTTTTTTGGCAAACGGGTGCAGCACCTTTTGTGGGTGGTGGTTTTGGACATTTTTATCACTATGCTCCTTTTGCACAAGAATATCCAATTGATCGTTACACAATGGAAACAAAGCGTCAACTCGATTTACTCAATCGACACTTGGCGGATCAGACCTATATTTTAGGTGATGATTATACGATTGCGGATATGGTGATTTGGCCGTGGTATGGTCGCTTAGTCCAAGGAGAGTTGTATGGCGATGCGGCCACTTTTTTAGAGGTGGCATCTTATCCTAATGTCATTGCTTGGGCGAAACGGATTGCTGCAAGACCTGCAGTCCAACGTGCATTAACTATCGAATATCAGGCCATTTAGCCTTAGTCTTTTCAAGTCAAAATCAATCATGCAAATTCAAACATATGGTAAAATAAAAGCCTATTATTTGCCATTACTTATTTTGGGAGGTTATGACTTGAAAAAGAAATCGTTTGTAGGCATGTTGGCATTATCACTGATTTTATTAGGTGCCTGTACTAAGAATCCATCCGAAGCACCGGTTGAGCAAAGCCAGGCATCAACGCAAATCAGTGAAGCGATGGTTAGTGAACCCGAAGAATCAGAAGAAATGCCCGCTTTAGAAAAAAAACAATCAGCCATTGACCAAGAGCAGTTTTTGTTAGACAATGTTTGGGATCTTACGGAACAAACAACTGGTGGCGCAGAGAGCAATGAATTTACGATTGGCTTTGTGACGGACGCGACGTATGAAGAGGCAAAAAGTTATTACCAAGAATTAGTCAAAGCGTTAGCAGTGGAAGGAATAACCGAAATCGGCAACGACTCAGAAGAATCATGGTCACTCATTGGGACCTACGACGGTGGCATGACACTCCAAATTACCATTGGGCCCCAAGAAGATAACCAGTACATTATGATTTTAAGCTATTAAAAATAAAAAGCATGTCCGCTTTTCTTTTAAAAGAAAAGTAGGCATGCTTTTTTGAAGCTTCAAAATTTGTTAGGCTGCTTGTTTTGCAATCTCTCGCCGGATAGCAAAAGAAAGAAACAAAGCAAGTGTTGATATTCCAGCGAAAACAAGCATAGCTGTCGCATAGTTTCCTGAAATTTTCGTAATCGTTGACAGTAAAACCGGACCGGCTAATCCTGCTAACGCCCAGGCAGTTAGCACGTAACCATGAATGGATGCAACGACTTTATCTCCAAAGATATCGGCAATGTAAATTGGCATCGTTGAGAAACCACCACCATAACATGTCATCAACAAACAAATTAAAACCACAAATGCGATGGGCGAACTCGTAAAGTATAAGATGACGAGTGCAATGACATCTAGTACAAAGAAGGCGGTAAAGGCATTTGGACGACCGATATAATCAGAAATCGTTGCCCAAAAGAAACGGCCACCCCCATTAAAGATCCCCATAATGGCAACCATGGTAGCTGCTGCAGTGGCAGACATCCCCGTTGAAATCTCCGCTAAAGGTGCAGCAGCAGAAATTAAAGCGATTCCACATGTGATGTTAATAAATAACATGAACCAAAGCATCCAAAATCGTTTCGTTTTTAAGGCTTCGTTGGCTGTAAGCTGGGAACCGGCAAATGCTTTCGTTGCTTTTTCTTCTTTTTTTGGTGTATAACCGTCAGGTAACCAACCAACAGGCGGCTTTTCCATATATTGTGAAGCGCAAAAAATGATTACAAAGTAGGCTGCACCTAAAAGGTAAAAAGTTTGACTCAATCCAACAGTCAGCATTAGAGCTTTTGCAATCGGGGTCGTAATGAGCGTGGCAAAACCAAAGCCCATAATCGCCATTCCAGTTGCAAGACCTGGTCGATCTGGAAACCATGCCATCATGGTTGAGACAGGTGTCACATAACCCGTTCCCAGTCCGATACCGCCAATGACACCATAACTAAGATAGAGCATCGGCAACGATTCGATACTTAGTGCGAACCCAGTTAAGGCAATCCCCAAACCAAAGAAAATAGACGAAATCGTTCCCGTTAATCGTGGTCCGTGCTTGTCAGTTAAGTGTCCCATAAAGGCTGCGGAAAATCCTAAGCCGAAAATAGCCAAGCTAAAGGCAAATGAAATTTGACTAGCTGACCAATGGGGGATTTGTTTTTGAATCGGGTTGGTGAAAATACTCCAAGCATACGCTGAACCAATCGATAGATGAATGCAAATCCCTGAAAGGGCAATCAGCCATCTATTTTTTAGTTTCACACTTTTCGCTGAAGCGTGTTCCATAAAAATTCTCTCCTTTATTAATTAAATTATTTCATTCAACCGCCTTAGTATACCTCAAATTGTCAAGAAAAGTGCCTTATATTTGAATAAATTTAAAAATGATGGGAAATTCACAAATAAAAGAGTAGAAATTGATGGTTTCCCCGTCCATCAAAGAAGGAAAAAGCCTTTAAGGGGATAAAAGACGCGTGAAAGTTGTTTGAATTGCTTCTAAATTCGCTTTGAAGGGTTGTGTTCCATCAATTATAAGAACTGGTAAGGTAGTATTTTTTATCCATTTATTCAATGTATCGGCCGTTCTATTTTTCACAAATTCTAAAAAAGCTTGTCGTTCTGGATATCGAGGGTCAGTCAAAGGTAACTCGCCGAAAATTGTCCGTTCTCTTTGAAGGACACGTGCTACTCTAATGGACTTCTCAACATCGACAAAAACAATCAGCGCCAGTGATTGTAAGAGTTCCGGTGACAAGGAAGTAAGATTCCCACCAATAATAAAGTGTCTCTCTGTCTTTTGAATGGCGGCCAATAATAGTTGACTGGCTTCAGAAGCACTTCGCGGATTTTGATAGTCGTGTTTTTTGGCGAACCAAAAATCTTCCACTTCAAAAAAATGAAAATCAAGTTGTTGAGCTATATACTTTCCGAGCGTGGATTTTCCGGCGCCGTTTAGACCAACCAAGGCAATTCCCCTCTGTTTTTTCATCGCATACAGTCCTCTTGAGTAGAATGAATCGAATCAGACAATAATTCGAGCAAATCATGCGGTTGTTCGAACGTAAAAGTAGGGAAAAGAATGCCATGATCGGAGACGCTGCCCCATTTGGCATAACCAAAATCGATTCCCGCATGCATGGCTGCTTCATAATCGGATTGGGCATCTCCAATATAGATTGTTTCTTCGGGCTTCAGATTCAGCGCCTTCAAGCATGCTAGCAAGGGATCAGGGTGCGGCTTGTGGTTTTTGGTATCTTCCGCTAAAATTGCAACACTCATATAAGAGTCAAGTCCTTTTGCGACAAAATCAAGTGCATATTGTTTTTTGGTTTTGGAAGAAACGACCGCTTGTTGGATGCCATGCGCTTGAAAACGATCGAAGAGAAAAGGGAAGCCCTCATAAAGACGAGCTCCGTCTTCATACGCATTCACATAAGAGACCCATCTTTGGTAAACAGCGTCCACATTTTGAATCTTAAGTTCTTCGATTACTTTGCGACCAGGGTATGCTGCAAATCGAAGGACTTGATCAAAAGTCCATTGTTCTCCTGTTTCTTCCTCAATAATCCTGATTAGTGGATACATATTCATGTCCAATGTGTTTAAAATCGTTCCATCAATATCGTAAATGATGGTGGTATAATTTTTCATCCATTCGTCTCCTTTGTTTTATCTTTTTCGTGCAATCCCTTTCATTATATCAGAATGCGAAAATATATTGCTTGTTTTTTTTCTATACTTAAAAAAATGACCGTATATGACGGGAAGTTTTTTCCTTTGAATAGTGGGAGAGAAAAGTCAAAACCTGTATAATAAAGAGAGAAAGTCAAATGCCAGGAAGGGTTGTGGCAGCATCGAATCACAAAATGTCAGGGGTTTTTACTGGTCGTTTTAAAAGTGAAAGGAGCAAGGAATTTATGAATCGCATGCAAGAATATCAAGCCATACTTTGTACAAACATGGAATACATCGTTAAGGAAGAACAGGTAGCTATTGAAAAAGCAGCACAAATGATGAGTACCTGTATCCAAAAAGAACATAAAATTTATTTTTTTGGCACGGGTCATTCCTATATCATTGGACAAGAAGTCTTTGCCCGAGCAGGCGGTTATGCTGGTTTTATCCCAATCTTGGAAAATGAATTAGGGATGAACCACGCCATTAAGAGTACTTTCATCGAGCGAACCGTGGAATATGCCGATGTTCTAATGGAACTTTATCCTTTTCAAACAGAGGATGTCATCGTCATGTCTTCAAATTCAGGCAGAAATCCACTGCTCATTGAAATGGCGCTACGTTTAAAAGAACGCGGCGTTCACATCATCGCACTGACTGCCCTCGAAGCTTCAAAAAACAGTCGCAGCCGTCATAAGAGTGGACGACGTTTATTCGAACTCGCAGACATCGTGTTAGACAATCGCTCACCATATGGAGATGCGAGTATTTCCCATACAAAAGAAATCAAGACCGGCCCCACTTCGACAATCTTGAGTGTCTTTCTTGTTCAATTACTCGTTAGTGCCTTTGTTCAACTGGAAATAGATCGGGGAATAGAGGCGCCCGTTTTTCGAAGTAGTAATATCGATGAGGGCGATGAGTATAATGAAAAATTATTTGATGTGTATCGGTAAAGGAGGAGCTTAAGAATGTTAAGTAATTAATATTCTTGAGTTTTTTCTTGTTTGAACAGATGGGGAAAATACGGTAGGTTCCTCCGTCTTCCTTTTTGAAAGAGTGATTCTCATGACGTCAAATTTAGGCCTGGATAAAGGTCATGCTTCCACCATTTCCCTGTAAGCATGTTTTTTTCCAGATAAACAAGATGAGGGGGGAAAACATCACTCGTATTTTCTGTTTTTGTATTGCTAACAGTTGATCTCTACAGTATCAAACTTGCCATAAAAAGTGAGTAAAAAATGATGGGGAGAGGAGCTCTCGCTGAATCAATGGATGAAGTGTCTTTCATTGGGTGAAATAGATAGGAAGCAACGAAATTAGTTTAAAATTAAAAAAAGAGCCGAGGCCCTTGTAAACAAAGGGTCTTCAGCTCTTTTCTCTTATTCCCGCTCTATAAATTGATAAGTTGATTTAGATTGTATTCACTGGTTTAAAAGTATCTATAACTCAGATGAATTTGTTTAAGTAGCTAATTTTAGTATAGATTGTTACTAATACTGTTACTATAGAAATCAACTTAATAATAACAAACTTTAATTTAATAAATCAAGCTGAAAAGATTAAATGACATTTTTTTTATTTTTTAAATTCCAGTAGATAATCATAAACGAAGCTATAGTTACTAGTAGTAAAATCATTGCTACTAGTATAAAATTTTGCCAGAAAGAAGAAAGGAAAAATTGTGTACCTGAACTCAGTAGAGTTAATAAACTTTCCGTATTAAAATTATTAATAGGAAATAAATAAAGTAACTTATTAATTATCCCTTCTTTAAAAATATAGGTTAAGGCTAAAGGTAACATAAATAGACTTAGTGAAACAATTAATGAACTAAAAGGAGTCGTAGTTAAAGAAGAAATTAAAAGTGTGATTCCAATAACAGACAATAACCCAAATACATAAAATAGAAGCATTGCAAACCAAATATTCAAATTATTCATTTCTATAGAAAAATCAAATAAATGTAATGAAAAATTTGTTTGAATACTTGCATCCCAACCTGAAAATCCATGATTATAAATTGAAAATACACCTAAAGTTATTCCTTGAAGAAAAATGAATATTAATAAGCCAGTTATTGTAGCAGATAATATTTTAGAAACTGTTAACTTAGTACGTCCAAATTGAGTAGAAATTAACAATTGGTTAATGTTTCTTGAAGTTTCACTTGAAAAAATCAAAGAGCAAATTAAAATACTAATAATTATAGACAGAAGAAAAATATAACTAGAGACTTTATATAAATCACTCCAAGGAACATAATTACCTATTTTAAGAGGCTGTTTAAATTCTGAGAAACCAATTTCTTTTATTGAAGGTATATCAACCTGATCAATTGTAATTTTATTTCCGTCTTCTACAGCTTCATTCATTCTTATATACGTATCTTCATTACTAGGGAAGAATATATCAGCAATATTTGATGAAAATAAATCAAAGGGTCTCGTGCTAACTGGTTTACTTTGATACAACTCTATATAATCTGATAGAATATTTTTTATTTGATTGTCATCAAATGTTCCACTGTGTTTCTCGGCAACGTCCCAGTAAAGATTTTCTACGCCCTTATTTTCATTGCTATTTTCTACTAAACTTAATTGAGAATAGTGGAAGCCAGTAAAATATATCCCAAACATTATAAATAAAGAAGTTACGACAGCGCCTAAAAAAGAAAAATTTTTAGTGATTTTTTTAAGTTCAAATTTAATCATTGTGGTCATTATTTTACATCCTCTCTGAAATAGTATAGGTATAAATCTTCCAATGTAGGTTCTACTTTGATAGCTTCTTCAATAGGTTGTTCTTCTGAGATGATACGTAAAATTGTATTATCATGTTCATGCTTTTGGTTGCTTACAGTATATTTGGATAAATAATAATCTACATTTTTTGTACTAATTGAACATTCCCATACTTTGTTTTCAATAGTTTTAACTAAATCTTCTGCTTGTCCAGTATTTTCTAAAATACCTTTTTTTAAAACCAAAATTTCGTCTGCGATATATTCAATATCAGAAACGATGTGAGTAGATAAAATGACTATTTTTTCATCTGAAAGTGAACTTATTAAATTCCTAAATCTAACTCGTTCTTTTGGATCTAAACCAACTGTAGGTTCATCTAGAATTAATACCTTTGGGTTATTAATCATTGCTTGAGCAATACCTAAACGTTGTTTCATTCCTCCAGAATATTTTTTTATTTTTATATTTTTTTCTTGATCCAAACCAACCAAATTAAGTAGTTCGATACATTTATCTTTAGATTTCTTTTTATCTACTCCTTTTAAAGAAGAAATATACAACAAAAAATCTAAACCAGAAAAATCAGGATAATACGTAAAATTCTGTGGTAAAAAACCTAGATTCGCTAGAAATGCTTCTCTCTTTTTTTTAGTATCTTTATTATTGAATAATATATCACCTTTATCTTGACTAATAACCCCACAGATAATGTGAAACAGAGTTGTTTTTCCTGCTCCGTTAGCTCCTAGTAATCCATAAATACCAGGATTGAATTCAAAAGAAATATTTTTTAAAACTTCTCTGTTATTGTATTGTTTTGTAACATTTTTTAATGTAAGCATAATAGAATCCTCCATAATAAATAATTTTGGCAATAGATACTTTCTACATCCTTTATTTTGTGGTTGTCAACTCCTCCTTATCTACAATAACAATTTTGTTTTGTTTAAATGATAAAAATTGTTTAGAGTATTTATATATACTTTTATCGTGAGATACAGAAATAATAGTCATCTTATCTAAACTGTATAAATAAGACAAAATTTTATTTTTACTATTACTATCAATATTACTAGTTGCTTCATCAAGAAGAAGAATTTTGGGATTGATTAACATAGCTCTTGCTAAACCAATTTTTTGTTTTTGACCACCAGATAAATTGCTGCCATTTTCATAAATATACATATCTAAGTTATTGTTATCACTATTTGGAGTTAAATGCGTAAAATCGAAAATTCTAATTATGGTGTTTAGTAAAGTCCTTTTTTTATTATCTAAATGGCTTCCCATTAATAAATTATCTAATACCGTTCCTTCAATAATAAAAGGTTGTTGAGGAACATAAGCAATGGTTTCCCTTAATTTATTTAATGAGTATTGATTATATGGTTTATTTCCTAGATAAATTTCCCCTTTAGTTGGAGAATAGAGCGTTGCAAGTAATTTTATTAACGAAGTTTTTCCACTTCCGCTTTCGCCAATTATCCCTACTTTACTGCTTTCTGAAATTTCAAAATTTACATTCTCAAAAATATTTTTTGAATAATAGTAGGAGAAAGCAATATTATTTAATTTGATCGTATAATTTTCTACAGATTCAACCTTATGAATAGGCAAAGAGAATTTTTCTATTTGTATAGCAAAGATATCGTTTAGACGATGGATAAGTATCCCTAAATTTTGAATTTCATTTTGTATAAGAACCAATTGTTTTACTGGATTAATGAAAAAGGAGAGCATACTTTGAAATACAATTAGAGAACCTAAAGATATAGAACCATTTAAAACTAGAATACTACCTCTCCATAAAATTGCGACCCCACCTATGGATTCAGTTAGCATTACTAAGGTAGAGACAGTAGATTCTGTTAAACTTAAATTGTATAATTGAGAGTTTGTACTTTTGACCTTTTTTAAAATTTTATTTAAAAACCATGAATTTTTATTTTGCATCAACATAGTAGAATGCCCACTCATTGTTTGATTTAATTCAGTTATAGATTCTGAATAGAATGAATAGAATTTCTTTCTCAATTTATTTAAAAACGGTAAACTAATTAAAAAAGTTAAAGCATATATAATTACTATTATCACCACATAAAGGAATAATAGTGGGCTTAAACTGAATAAAATTATAGCTCCCAAAAAGATTCCAATTGATTCTGTCACTATTGTTAATATTACGTTTATTGAAGATTGTTGAATTTGAACAACACTTTGAAAACGAGATAATACTTCACCAGTTTCAAAATAGAATAAGCTTTTTTCAGGTATATTTATTAAATGTTTTAAGAAAGATTTGGATAGCTTATTACTCATTAATTGTGATATTTTACTTATTAAAACATTTTTGTATAGAAAAATTCCTGATTGGAAAAAATAAAAAAGTATTAAACTAATAAAAAGTAATGAAAATTGAAATGGTAAGTAATTCGTGTTAGACACATTTAGATTTTTTAAAATAAAATCATCAATAACAATTTTATACATCCAAGAACCTACAAGAGAAATTAGTGATACTAATATAGACAAAAAAATAGCTAGCATAAGATTTTTTTTATCTGAAAATAAGATTTTTAAATATCTATTTTTTATAAGATTTATGCTGGATTCCCAAATAATTTCTTTATCTGTATTCTCAAAACAAATAATTATACCTGTCCACTGTTTCAATAATTCTTGCTCTGTTAAAATTGAATGTCCGTCTTTGGGATCAAATATTTTAAACTTTTTATTCCTGATTTTTTTCAAAATTATATAATGTCCACCTGTATTATCTCGTTCTACATGTAATACTAATGGTAGTTGGAAGTTGTTTTGCTTAACCTCTGATCTTAATTCATCTAAACCACCTTGATAAGCTTCTGCTTCTAATCCATAAGAATGCGCTGTTTCTATTATTGATAATACGTTTGCGCCATTTTTATCATATTGCATTTTATTTCTAAGAATACTAATGGTTGTTTTTCTGCCATAATAATTTAGTATAGTGGATAGAACTGCAGCGCCACAGTCTTCTTGATTATACTGATATACTCCTCTTATAAATTTCTTCATGTCTTTCTCCTCAAATATAAATTACCTTTTTTATTTGATTTTCAAAATAATTTTTGCTACTAAATATTAAAATTCCTAGATTATACTTTTCTAGTAATTTATTTAATGTTTGAATGGCTTGAAATCTTATTTCATCATTAAAATAGTCTAAGGTCTTATATATAATTAAAAACTTAGAACCTTTCAAAAGAGATTCCACAATTTTTAAATTCCATTTTTCTATCTCTTTTAAATTTTTAATGCTTTTTTTTAAGACTGTATTGTTGAATTTAAAATCTTCTAATAAAGTGTTGACTAAAGTGTAATTATCGATAGAAGAATCATCATATAAAATCACATTATAAAAGTTATCAGTGACTAATTTCAGATATTCCATTACTTTTAAATTTTGTATAAATGAATTTTTTTCATCGGCAATCGTTATCATATTTTTTCGATATATTAATGGATCAAATTGTCTAATATCTATTTCATTTAAATAAATTTTTCCAGTAGAAGTTGTTTTAAAATAGCCAATTAAATTAAATATTTCGTTCAAATTGCTATCATTTGAGTGGGTAGAAGAAATGATATATATATCTCCTGTCAAAAATTCTAAATTAATTTCATTTGTATTGTCAGTTAAAATTAGATTTTCAATTGTTAATTTATTCATAGCTGCTCCTTTGTAAATGTTTTATATAGACTATATTTTATTGATGATTTAATGATTATAAACAACAGAAGAGCAAAGAAAATAATAATCATTAAATAATAAAAATTAAAAGTCGTATATTCACTTGGATAGTGATTCATACTTATTAAATTTCGAGAAAAGTTTTGAATGTTAAAGAAATATCCCCCTTCTGAATCAATATAAATTAACTTATTTTGAAATATATATTTGGCGCAAGAAGGTGCACTAATACAGGCTAGTGAAAAAATTGGAATTATAAATTTTACTATTTTTTTTGTGAGTATGCTATTAATCACTTTTAAATTTATGCCTAATGATAAAAGGTACTTAATAAACTTTTTCTCTTTAAACAAACTCAATAATATAATTAGTGAAATAGAAATAACACAAAGTATTAATAATAAAATGGAAAGTATAAAAGATATGACTTCATTCCTTGCCATATTAGGTACCCAGCTTTGATAAGCGTCATTAATGTCAAATACTATGAAATACTCAGGTAATATCTTATTTGCTTTTTGCTTAAAAGTGTTTAATTGATTATGAGAACGAAGAGAGAATACTGCTTGATAATCAGCAGAAGAATATTCATTGCCAAACTGATCATCCAACTCTTGATTAAGTTTTTCTATAGTTTTATTAGGTAAATAAATGGTGCTTAAATCTTCAAATAAAAATAATTTTTGTAGTGATTCCACATTATCAAAATCTGTTTTACGTTGTTCTGAAGTAGAGTGCTCTTCATGGTTATGTTCACTGGTATTAGCTCCTTCGTCACTATGATGAAGGAGATTTCCTAAAAGATCTGTAATTTTAGATGTATCAATATTTTTCGTACCAATTTTACTGGATGGGTCAAATGTACCAATTAAAATAAATTCTTTAGTATATATTTCTTCTGGATTTGATGGATTGCAAATTCCTAAACCTATCTTTTGACCAATTTCAAGGTTGTTTTTTTGAGCTAAAAAATCACTAAGTATAATACTGTCTGTAGCTTCTATTATTTCTGTATGATTGAAAGTTCTTCCGTTGTTTATAACTATGTTATTGAGGCGAATATCATAAAAAAATTCGTTGTTAACACCTTTTATATTAAATAATGACAATCCTGATTCTTCTACTTCCTCTAAATCTTTTAGTGTTGGTGTTAAAAGAATATCAGTTAGACTAATCTCAAAGTTATTAACTTCTTCTTGGTGTGCTAACTCAATATAATCTTCTTTAGTTGGATTAATAATCTGGCTTGTGTCAACTTGGTTACTCTCTAAATTAGTAGGATTAAATTCAACAGTTACAAGAGGCTCAAAAGATTGTAGATTATTAACTTTAAATAAATTATAACTAGTAAAAATTAATGTGATTGCTAAAGTTGAAACTAACAATAAAAATACGAATAAAAAACTTAAAAAATAATGGACAGACTTTAATTTGAAAAAAGATACAATACTATTCATGTTTAATGATTTTCTCCAATTTAAAAATATTTTTGTTTAAAACTAAAGTTGGTATTTAAAACATCTTGATAGTATATTATCATATGTTTGTAGACAAAACATCAATTTGTTTTATCAAAAAATAAATAATTCAAAATTTTGAATAGCTGAAATAAATAGATGAGTAATTGTCACAAAATTTAATCCTTTATATCTTTTAATAGCGCTAAAAAGTATGAAGGGTAGTGGTATATAAGATTACTTGTCTAATAAGTGATTCTGATAGTGTCGACATATTAGAAGATGTTATTTTTATTTTTGAATTATAAAAATGAAAGGGGACTTCAAGATGAAAAAATTAAGTATCGAAGAAAAAACTCAAGTTGTTGGTGGCTTAGGATGGCAATGGAAATGTTTGACAACTGGTTGGGAAAGTGGTTGGCATTTAACTTATGGAGGAGCATTAAAATTAGCTACTTCTCATGAGTCAAAATATCCTGGACACTCAACAACTGTATTTGCAGTTTAATTTTAGCTTAGTCTAGTGTTTTAAAAGAGATCTAAGTTATTTTAGGTCTCTTTGTTTATTTATAGTTGATAGTTAGAGAAGTGTATGCCTAGTTACTTTCTGAAAAACGTGAAAATAAGAAGAAATTGTTGTACAATTATTTTGTTAAGGAAATAACTTAAAAAATGGAGCGATTATAATGGGTAAATTAAGCATTAGTAATAGAGAATATGAGTTATTAGACATATTTTGGAAAAATGATAAATCTTATACTGCTAAGCAAATTCAAGATGAGAGTCCTGATTTGGCATTGAGTACCATACAAACTACATTGAAAAAATTAGTGCAAAAAGGTTTAGTAAAAGTTGATGAAATTGTTTATAGCGGAACAGTGTTATCGCGAAGCTATGTTGTGTGTACTTCTAAAGAAGAATTTATTTTAAATCAGTATAATGATCTTGAAATAGGAAGCTTAGTTTCTCTTTTTTTAGGTAAACAATCTAAAAATAACTTGACGTCTGAAATAGATAAGATTGAAGATTTGCTGAATGAAGCACGAAACAATAATGTTCAGGAGTAAAAAAATATGAGTATCTCTGCATCGATAATCTTTACCAAGACTATTTTTAGTGTAGTTATTTTAACAATTCAATATATCTTACTAAGATATTTTAATAAGTATAATTTTATTAATTCTAAATTACTAATCTTGTTCACTTTTATCTTTATATTGACATTAGGATTTCCATTCGAATTTAGTACATCATATGCCATTCCTTCACACGTAATTATGCCCTTTATTCAAAAATCATTAGTCACTGAAATTTTTAATATTAATAACAGTAGTATTTTTATGTATCAAGTTTTGCTGTTTATATGGGCAATTGGAAGTATTATACATTTGGGGATTGTTATATTTAATTATATAACAATATCAAATTTTATAAAAAAACTATCAAATGATTTAATTGAAATAAAAGTACATGGGAAAAAAATTAATATTTTAAAGGTGAAAACTTATACTTCTCCATCAGTAATAGGTTTGAAAAAACCTGTTATAATATTGCCTTCTGGTTTTTTTAGTGATGAAGAGTTAGAATTTATTATAGAACATGAATTTTTGCATGTTTCAAATATGGATTTATTTTTGAAATATTTTTATGAGATACTACTGTCCTTTTATTGGTGGAATCCAGTCGCTTATGTATTTAGAAATCAAATGAATCAAGTTTTAGAAATCAGAGTAGATGAGCTTATCATTAGTAATAGCGACATTACTAAAAAAATTAATTATGTAGAAACTCTTTTAAGTGCTAGTAAACGATTAATTTCTCCTCGTGAGAATACATTTTCAGCCTTTTTCACGATACGAAACAATACACTACTTAGGCAGCGTTCAGAAAATATTTTAACTTATGAAAATAGACAAACTGAAAAAGTAATAAAGACAAGTTTTTCTTTTTTTAGTACGTTGTTTTTGTCTTTGATATTTACTTCTTCAATAGTTTTCGAACCACATTTTATTTCTCCAGAAAATGAACTAGGAACCTTTGAAATCTCTAATGATAATGCTTATTTGATTAAAGAAAATGATGAGTATTTATTGTATGTAAATGATCATTATGTAACCACCATAAATAGTATAGACAGTGATGATAATATTAAACAATTAAAAATTATTAATGAGGAGGAAGAGTAAGTAATGAATAAAAAGATACTATCTTTTTTTCTGCTAACATTTTTTATTCTATCAAGTACATCAATAGTTAATGCGAATACAATTAATTTTGAAACCAATAATTTCTCAGAGGAGAATATAACTCCATTAGCAGATATAATTGGCTGGCGTTATAAAACAGAAAATGGAAAGTTGTATAAACGTCAATTTAACTATTCAAAAGATAAATGGATAGGAGACTGGATACTGGTAAATTAATAAACCAATATTATATGAAAGAGGAGCAGAACTTAAACAGTTAAATTGCTTCTTCTTTTTTTTATTAAAATCTCTTGCATATCTAAGAAACTATCAGCATTTTACTTTTATTGAATTTTATAATTTGAGACTTGTAATAAAGAGATAATTAGATTTTGTACATTTGTTAGTCATTTATCAGAGTCTATGGGTTTAGATAAATTATTTAATGTTTCTAAAAATAAATATTCTAAATTTAGAGGTAAACCTATTTGACTCATAAGTTGTTTAGGAGATAAATAGATTAAATCATGCTGATGATAAAATTCAGACAATAGTAAAAAAATAGCGAACATATTTGCTTCTGCTTCTATTTTAGGAATCAGTATATTTTCGCTAGGATATTTAAAAAAAGGCGTCTTTAGCCCTTTATGTAACAAGATGTGTCCCAGTTCATGTGCTATGATAAAGGTTTGAATTCTTTCTGGTAAGTTAAAATTAACGTAAATAGTCGATATTCTATTTATAGTAGTTTTGAAGCCACCAGTATTTCCCAAGTTTAAGCGGAGAATATCAATATCTAATAGATCACAAATTTCAATAGGATTAGTTACATGTGTTTTTCTTAGAAGATCCGTTACAATTTTTTTGATACGATTCATGCTTTCACTCCTAAGTAAGCGAACATACGTTTCTTTTGTTAAAATGGTAACATGATAACATGGAAAATTCAAAGAATATATAATTATAAATGATATGAGGATGAAAAAAATAATATAATCAGTGCAAAAAAAGGTTAAAATATTTCCAAAATTTTAGTACAGATTTTAATTAAATCCTTTATGATGGAAAAGCTACAGTGTATATTATTTTAGAAGAAACCAACGGAGTAGTTAAGATGAACAGCGTTTTATTATGTAATAATTATCGAAAAGCTAGGGGTATTACGCAACAAAATTTTGAAGAATATAATTTAGCTTTTTGGGAGTATCTGTTCGTATTTAATAAGTAAACGTTTAATTGTTGGTGTTCAATGATTTGATTTTTTATTAGATCTATATTATAACTAATTTGCGAAGTGATAAGATTTGTGTTGCATAACAACACAAAAGCCCACCCTACTGTAGTGACCCCTAAAAGTTAGACTTTTAAGGAGTGGAGAAATCCACTCCTTTTTTTCATACCTTCAAACTGTTGATCAAGCAACTGCTTGTTCTTTTTTTCGAAATTGAACAGGGCTCTGCCAGTTTAACTTCTTTTTCATACGTTTATTATTGTAATAGTAAATATATTGATCAATTGCCTCCTTAAGCTCATCAAAACTACGATAAATCTCTCCATGAAAAATTTCTTGCTTCAAAAGACTAAAGAAAGTTTCCATAGGTGAATGATTTAAACAATTTTCTTTTCGAGACATACTTTGAAAGATTTGGTGTTGCTTTAGCTTGTTGCTATAACTCTTCATTTGATAAGCCCATCCTTGATCGGAGTGGAATGTTCGACGAAATGGGCAATCTTTAGTGACTTCAATCGCTTCTTCTAGCTCTTCCATTACTGCGACTGCATTCGGTTTCTCTGAAATTCTGTAAGATAGAATTTCGCTATTGTATAAATCCAAAAATGGACCTAAATAAAGTTTCTTTTGACGAACAACGCCTTTGGCATCTAATTCATAATATTTAAATTCTGTCGTATCAGTAGTGATTTTTTGGTGACAAATACTCGTATAGAAGAGACGATGGATACGATTTTTGGCAACTGTACCAATCTTTCCACGATAAGAATTATACCGGCGGGATTTTCTAGTGTAGGATTTTACTTCGATTACTAATTTTCTTATCAATCGTTGAATTTTCTTTTTATTCACGATAAAACCACGATTCTCAAGCTCTTTTTTTCATTCTGAGACAGCCATAATCTTTGTGCTCTTTCCGAATTTTTAACATTTCATCTTCAATTTCTTGGTCTGGATTTTTACGATTGAAACGTTTTTGCCAATACATATAAGTGGACTTAGGGAATTCCAATGTTTCAAGAAGCTCAACTAATTTGAATGATCCTCGGAGGCTGTCGATGATACGTGCGATTGATTCTTGCATCTTTGTTGGGGTTCCTGTTTTCGCAGCTTCCTCAATTCTTTTAAAAAGGCATTCTCGATTTGGAGTGAACGTACTTGTTTCTCTAATTCCTTAATACGTTCAGATTCTTTGGGAGTGATTTTAGATGTTTTCTTTTCTATTTCTTTATTTTTCTTCGGCATGTTAGAAGGACGTCCTTTCGGTTTTGAAAGCCCCTCAACACCGCCCTCTCGAAACTTATGAACCCAAGAGGTAATCAGTGGGGGATTATTAATGCCAAGAGCATTAGCTACCTCATGATAGGACCTTTCACTCGTTTGATATAACTCTACCGTATCTAACTTAAATTGAACAGAATATTTCTTGTTTTGACGTATTCTTAACAATCCTTCTTCACCAAATTCTTAATATGCATTGACCCATTTTCAATTTAAATTCAAAATTGTATTTTTCCATAAAAATAGCGACCTCCAAAAGTTAGATTTTCGGTCTAACTTTTGGGGGTCGCTTCAAGGATTTTAAGCTCTTTTCTGTTATTCCCACTCAATGGTAATTAAAGTCATTGTATCTATTGGTATCATAGCGTTTTAAGAGTTTTTTTATTATTTGGAGACAGTTTTGGAGACAGTACTAGACTTCACAGCTTGGTTTCCATTAAACTGAAATCTTTTTTTTTCAGATGTATTGATTTTTATTTTACCAGTCATTTCAACAGCAATTTCTTTGTCTACACCTGGCCATAGGTGGGCATAGTGTTTTAAAGTAATCTCAGGTGAGGAATGTCCTAATCTTTTTGAGAGGATAAGTACATTCACATTTAATTCGTTAATCAGATAGCTAGCATGTGAATGCCTTAAACCTTTAGCCTGTATTTTGGGTACATCAGCTAATTGAGCATACCTTTTTATGATCCTTCCAATCGTAGACTTTATCATCGGATGTCCGTCGTGACTAAATATAAAGGTATCATCAATATTCGCTTCGGATTGCCGTTCTTTCCATTGTTTTAATATTTCAATGGTATCGTTGTCTAGACTGACTGTGCGATTACCTGATTCTGTTTTAGTGTAATCCTGTCGAACCCAATTAGTTTTAGATTTTAGTTGTAACATATGATTAACTCGTAATTCTTTCTTTTTAAAGTCAACATCTTCCCACCATAAGGCACAACCTTCATTTACTCGTATGCCAGTATTAAAATATACCCATAACATAACGAAATTTAAGTGTTCATAATAATCAGAAATGTATATTTGAGAAATTACTTGTTCGAAATCTTGCTTAGTCCAAAAATCTACATTTGTCTTACCTTTAGGAATTCCGTTGATTTTACTAGCGATATTTGTTGTTAGATATTGCATGTCAACAGCAAACTCTAAAGTCTTTTTAAATGTTCCGTAAGTTAAACTAGCATAGGATTGTGAATAATTCGCTCCTTTTTTTGCTAGTAGCCAAGTCTTAAAGTTTTGAGCATCAGTAATAGTTATATCTTTTAATTTCTTTTTTCCAAATCGTTGAATAAGGTTCTCTATTATTGACTTCCTAGATTCAAAAGTAGCATTCCTAACCTCTGTTTCATAAGCAGGGAGGTAGTGTTGTGTTATAAATTGTTCATAATTGATTTGACGATTTGAAATACCGGTGTTTTGGAAATATTCATTCTTCACTCTTGTAACTTCAATAAAAGCTTCGTGCGCTGTACGGAATTTCACTCCATTGCTAAATGTTCTTGATTTAGCTTTATTTCTTTTTCCAGTTATTCTATCTGTTCCTAAGCTAACTTCATAGTAGAATTGCCCTTTGTTATCAGTGTAGACATTAAGATATTGAGTTTTAGCCATATTAGTTATCCTCCTTGTTGGATAACTCGACACCTATAATAGCTTTAACAGCATGAGCTGGGACAAGTCCCAGTCTTCTATTATTATAGAATTCGAAACCTTGAGAAACAAGTGTTGCTTTGGCTTGTCGTATAATCCCTTGTGAAGTGCTTTTTGTATAACCTAAATCCATTAGGTCTTCTTTTTTTATAAATTTCATGTAAATTCCTCCATTATTATATATAGAGAAGCGTCTATTTATTCTCAATTTTGATTTAGAGAATTGCTTCAAAGCCATAGACAGGTACACAGAGGTCTAGAAGTTATGGTATATAGTTTTGATGATTATACGTTGGTACTGTTAAGTTAGTAAGAGTTGTTGTTTGTTTGTTTATTTTGTTCTACGTCTTGGTATAATAGACAGATAGTTTCGGTTGATAATATAAATACTTCAGTAAGGTCTAGAATAAAAATGAGTATAGAATTTAATAGAATGGATTGTATTAAATTTGATGTGTTGTAAGCAAGGTATAGTCAGTTAAGTTGATTTTTAATAACTAATAAATGATGAGATTGAGATATTGAAAATAAGGTGGGTAGTATATAGGAAAAGGGAGAGTTTTAAAATAGAAGTTTCGAAGTAAGTATTGGCTTTGTTGGACGAGGTATTAAATGTCTTTTGAGGTTAAATATTTTTATAGTGGTTAAGACAGATGGAAGGGGAAGTTAGGTAATACATAGTCTGAGTACCCCGTAATAAAGATGGAAAAAGAGCCTATTACGTTTTAGGTATAGGCTCTTTTTTTAGCTAGTATTTATTCTTATAATATATTTAGGTGTGCCATGAGTAGACAACTCGATAAGAGGTCAGGTTAATGTGATGATACTGAGTATAAGGAAAATAAATTAAGTTACTTTAATACGATTAAATGTATCTTTATCTTTTTCGTATCCAATAAATTGTCTTTTTAGTTTTCTTGAAGCGTGTGCAGAAACACCGCTACCAAGAAACAGGTCTATAACTAAATCATTTGGTTGTGAGTGCCTCATAATGAGGTCTTCGATTAAGGGGGTGGGTTTCTGACAAACATGAACTCTATTGTTTGGTGTTACTCTAGGGTACTTATAAATTCCATCATGATACTTCTCAAAGGATGGAAGTTTAAAATATGGGCTAGCGTTTTTATTTGTGATATAAAAAATATATTCTCTCCCCTTAGTGGTATAGCCTTTTTTTCTTAGGTAGGTAGGAATGATATTTGGTTTTTGCCAAATCAATAAGTCCTGCAATTCAAAATCAAATTGTTCTATTAATTTTGAAAGCAGTATAAGGTGTTGAGGAGGGTTGAACAATAGGATTGTTCCATGTGGGGCAAGGAGCTGTTTGAGTACCCCAAATAATTCTTCATAGTCAAAATCATTGTCCCAGTCGTTATCATCAATATTAATGTTGTAGGGAGGATCAACAATTAGTAAATCTCCCTGGGATTTAAGTACAGTTGCTTGTCGGTAGTCATCATGAACTAATTTAAAAATAGGTGTTTCTATCATAAAGTATTCTCCATCTTTTCTGTGTTAATTATTTGGTATAAACGTCCTCTAGAAATATTAAGGTTCTTAGCTATTTGAGTGGTCGTTATGCCCAGATTTTTTTGTCTTAAGTACTCAGAATAGAGTTCCAATCTCCGTTCTTTGAGTACCCTTAAATGTTGTTCTTGGGTTCGAGCCCCTAAGTTGTTTTCCCTGTATCGTTGTTTCCTTCGTTGGTCTGCGTCAAGTCGTAAGGTCTCTAACTCTAATAAGTCTACCTGTAAAGGAGTTATTCGTAGCAGTTTTATAATTTCTTTGTTTGAGTCTCGAACGGAAAGCCCAGGTATAAAGGTAACATGTTCGGGTATGTCTACTTCAGTTCTCGAGTACCGAGCAAAGAGATTAATGTAGCTGTATATAAGGTCTTGAAACTTCTGTGAGGTCTTGTATTGGGCAAGCTTATGTAGGTCTGAAAGAACTAAGATGTTTCTATCGTTATAACTCATTCTATGTGGTCCTTTTCTATGTATTGTTTATTGTTTTACTACGTCTTATCAATATAAACAATTGTACCATGAAAATGAGATTAGTTTCATTAAGGTTGTTTACTAATAAATAGTCCTAGTATGTCCTGTCTAGACTAGAATACTAAGGGATGCTTTTGAGTTAGAACGATTTTAACTACGTCTATCAATGATGAACAAGGTTAAGGGGAAGATGCATTTGAAGTATAGGATACGAAGAGGGTTTCTAAAGGATTAAGGTACTCTTTGTTATAGAATTTGTAGTGAGAGAGTACCCCTGGTTGCTAATGATTGTTACTGCTGTATTTCATATGGTTATGAGCTTAGGTACTGATGTATTAGATAATCATATAGGTACTATTCCTTTAAAATTAGTTATTGTCCTAAGTCTTTAATGTTTATGAGAAGTTAAGGATTAATCTGTTTTTGTTTATCGATAGAAGTTTCCTACTATATAATGTTTGGTTATACTTAAAAAATCGGTTAATAAATAGATGGATATGTTTACTTATCTAGAATTAAAATTACTAATAGAAGAAAGATGATATTGGAAGTTATTCAGCATAGTATAATAATAAACTAAAGAGTTATAAAGCCTTCCTAATAGTTTGGAATCTCCTATAATATCGACTGAAAGTAGAAATACTTATTTGGGTCATTTCGCTAACTGTCTTCATGGTATATCTCCCAGTAGCATATAGTTCAATAGCATGCTTTAGATTGGGGTCCTCAAAGTTATCAAATTTTGGTTTTCTTCCTAGGTATTTACCTTGCTGTTTAGCCAATTCAATCCCTTGAGCTTGACGCTCCCTAATTCTTTTTCTTTCGTTCTCAGCCTGGTACTTATAAAGTTCCAAAATCAAGTTGTTTAGTAAGGCTCTTAAATTAGCATCTTCAATCCCTTTAAATGATGGCAGAGAAAGGATTTCTAAGGTAGCTCCTTTCGCTCTAATTGTTTCTATGATGCTAGATAGGTCGTCGTTATTGCGTCCTAATCGATCTAATTCAGTTACAACAACAATATCTCCGTCTCTTAAAAAATCAAGCATAGCTTCAAGACTAGCTCTTTCTAAGCCTTTCCCACTAGCTTTTTCTTGAAAGACCTTAGAACAGCTCTCAAGAGCTTTTAATTGCCTATCTAGGCTTTGACCTTGACTACTCACTCTAGCATATCCGATTTTACTCATTTGATAATTCCTCCTATTTTGAAAAGCTTTAGTGAAACGCTATAAACACTATGAAATAAGCATTCCAGTAAATTTCACTAGGCTATAGCCTAATGAAATCCTTCTGAATCTTGTTCCTTAAATCAATTGACCCTGTATCTCCCTCCAAGATAGATAGTATGGTTAAAAACTTAACAGGGTCTATATTATTAAATAATGTATTGCAATAGAGTGGAGAATAGACTTGTAGGTATTGAAATTCATTTTTGAATGTAGAATTTTTAATAGTCTGTTTTATTTTTAATTCTTCTCGTAGCTGGGTAGACAACTGTTGTATTTGGTCGTTCAAATAATCAATATTTTTAACATGTTCGTAAGCTATATCTGTTACATTTTTAAATATAATCTGATTATTGTTTTCGAGTCTTTGATTTGAGTAATCTATACGGTGACCGATTGTCGTATATTGTTTTTCTTGTATTAAATCTAGTACATCATCTCCAATTTCTTTTACTAAGTCAGCATATATTTCCTTCTGTATAGCTCTTACGCTCTGTGGTTGTATTCCTAAGGATTCAGCAATTTCTGAGGGGGTCAACAGTAAACAATTCTTCAATATAAACTCTTTGTTTTTCCTTTGAGTATATACACCACTCAAAATAAAACGCTCTAGTGCAATAGTAGCTGTATAGGCTGTCAACAGGTTTTTACCTTCTTCATTTAAGTCTGGAGACTCACCATCTCTGGCGAATTTTGAATAAATTAATATTTTTCTTATCATCTTGTTATCCTCAACTTTCTATGTTTATAATTCGAATTAATTCACTAATCCAACATTAGTAAAATCAATGTTCGACTAATAACTATAAATTAGTTTTATTGGAGATTTGTGTTTCACTTGTATTTATTATTTCTAAAAGCCTATTAACTTTGGGTTTTTCAGAAAAAAAGTAACGATTAAGGTTAAAGGTTAATTTATTTTTACTTTAAGAAATAATGTAGGGTTATTTTTATCATCTAATTGCTATCAGTTATATAAATTATTAACTGGTCATTAAGTGCTTCCTTATTAAACGTTTTGGAGTAGGTTTTAAGTGAGGAACGATATAGTATCTTTTTCTATTAAAGGTAAAAAATAAGAATAGACAGGCTAAAAAAAATATAAGAAAAGCCATGTATGAGTCACAGGTTAAGAACAAGACTGTTCAGATTTAGGATATGATATGTGTGAGGTTCTGTTTTAGGTAACAGGTTAACCCTAAAACTGTGCAGATTAAGTGGAAGATAAAATAGAGGTTATGCTTCAATCACAGGTTTAATATAAGATTGTGCAGATCAATAGCAAGATGTAATAAAAGTTGTTCTCTAGGTAACAGGTTAATTCTAAGATTGTTCAGATTTAGGATAAGATAAACTAGAGGTTATGCTTCAGTCACAGGTTTAGTATAAGATTGTGCAGATTGAGAGGAAGATATTAAAGAAGTATTTGCTATAATCAATGTTTAAAGGGGATGGAAGAGATTGTTTTTGAATCATATTTATCTGTCTTTAGAAATAATAATAAATGATGATTAGTATTCCTTGAGTAGAAAGGTGGAACTCGAGGTCAAACTAAAAAATTGAAGTTTAATTCAATATAGTTTGGTAATCAAAAACGCTTAGAGAAGTTAATCTCTAAGCGTTTAATGTTTTATTTAGTTCAAATTAGTAAATGTGTACAACTGTTACACGAACAGTATACTCACCCGGTGCTCCAAACCATTCAGGTTTAACTTGAATGTTATGGTCGAATGCATAATCGAACCATTCATCTGCAATAGCATTGTAGTTCGCTACAGCTTCCTCTTTAGTTGCGAATTTAGCTTCATATAGCACTTGACCTACATAGTGGTCATGACCTAAGTCAATAACGTAAAACTCTACTGAATACCAAGTTTCACCATTAGACATTTGTACTTGAATTGTTTTGAATGCGTACCCTTTATCCCAATCACCATCAACTGGGTTTCCATAGTAGAACTCTGAATTAGGGTCGTTATGCATTGCTTCACCTTGTGCTCCTGCATCTGCTAATGACTTAGATAAGATGCCACTGTTACCTAAAGGAGAAACTGGTGTAATTTCTGATGGGGTGTTTTTCTTCCACACTTTAGTAGTTGTGTAAGTAGTTACTGTATCACCCTTGTCGTTGATAATTACTTTGTTTGAAGTAGTTGTCTCAGACACGAATGAGTACCCCTCAACAGAACTTAATACATTTCCTTCTGTGTCCACATTTACTGTTACGTATTTGTTTTCATTAGATGGAATGTATAGGTCTTTTTCCCATACACGAGTTGTTGTGTATGTAGTAACTGTGTCACCATTTGGTTTAGTTACTACAACCCCACCATCAGTACTTTCAGAAATGAAGTGGTAACCTTCTGTTGAAGTTAATACTTTACCATTAACGTCAACGTCTACTGTTACGTGTACATCTTCATTTTTAGGTGCTTCTGGGTCAACTGGAGTATCTTCGATTTTCTTGTAGTTAAATACTACTGTAAGACCATCTTGGATAACAAAGGTTTGAGAGATTGGAGCGATTGCTTCATATCCATCAAAGTGTTTAGCTTCGAATACTTGTGTTGAACCACTTTCGTGACGTTCAGTAACTTCTTGGTTGATGATTCCATCTTCTGATTTGTACTGGATTTTCACGTCTACTTCAACAACTGGAACTTGTCCGTTATCCTTTTCAACTAGTTGTCCAGTCCAACCCATTGAGTTACCTTTTGTTGAGATAACTTCCCAAGTTTCAACTTCGTATTCTTTACCTGTTTTGCTAGAAATTTCTTCTGCAAGGGCTAAACCGTATTCGATAGCTTCTTGTTCAGTTTTGAATAATCCAAACTGTCCAATTGGAGTTTTCGAATCCGCTTCTTCTTTGTCTTCCGGTTTTTCAGGGTCAACTGGTTTTTCTGGTTCTTCAGGTTTGTCACCTGGTTTAGTTGGTGGTGTTACTGGTTTTTCAGGAGTTTCAGGTTTTTGACCGTTATCTTCTGTTCCACCATTATTACCACCGTTGTTTGAACCACCATTGTCTTTGTCGCCACCTGTGTTATCAGGTTGACCAACAACGTCTGATGGGTCTGTTTTGCCGTTGTTAACATCATTTGTTACGTCTTCGCCAATAGGCTTGTCTTTAACGATTTTATTTGAATCGTTTAATTCAAGTCCTTCGCCAACTTTGTTTCCGTTTGTATCTGTTACTTCCAATTTACCGTTATCCCATTTGATAACAGTTCCGATTTGTAACGAATACTGTTGACCACTAGCTAAGTCGATATTGTTAACTTCTGCTAAAGTTTTAACGTTGATATTGATTTTCATTCCGATTGCCCAAAGTGTATCCCCACGTTTCATCGTGTAAGATGTATCACCTTGTTTAATAACAATACTTTCGGGAGTATTAGCTGTCCATCCTGTTTCGGATGCTTGAGATTGTTGTGATATACCGAACATACCTAATCCTAACACACTTAGAACAGTAGCCTTTGTATACATTTTATTTCGTCGTTTACTTTGCATTAATTTTTTGTAATCTCTTCTTGTTGTCATAATATGTCCTCCTATGCATTAAATAATATTTTTAGTTACTCCAATTTATTTTTCAGTAATCCTTTTGATTTAATATGTATACACATTCTCGTGACGTAACGGTAATTACTAGAGTAACTACAATAGTACTAATGAGTATATGTATTCTCCTATACAACCTCCTTATTTTAATAACTGTCAGCTAATATATTAACATTTAGTTTTCTTTTAGTAAAGTATCCTTTGTGAAAAGATACTATTGTTTATATATATGCGGCAGTTAAAACTTTACAATTGTATATAAAGAGATCAATTGCGAGGGTATTTCATGGAAATAAAAGATATTCTAAACAGTATAGGTAGTAGTATTAGAGAAATAAGGTTAAAAAGGGGTATTACACAACAGGAGTTAGCAGATAAAGCCGATTTGAGTTTGCCCTTTATTAATTTAATTGAGAACAATAAGAGACAATTGTCATTGGAGTCATTATTAAAGTTACTTGAGGCATTAGATGTTTCACCAAGTGAGTTTTTCAATCCATATTCTCAGGATAATAAGAAGTCATCGGAGTTATTAATGCTACTAGAAAAGACAACTTATAAAGATGAGTATATTGAGATGTTTATAAAGTTATTAACCTTATCCCTTGATTAGATAAAAACAAAAAAGCTTATTGGATTTAAAATCCAATAAGCTTTTTTGGAGACAACACTGGAGACAGACCAAGTTGTTTTACTTGATTATAGATGTCTTCAAATCATCTTAAATGCTATTAAATCAAGGTTTATAGGTGTAAGTTATCTATTACTTTTATTCCCACTCAATCGTTGCTGGTGGTTTGCTCGTAATGTCATAGACGATGCGGTTTACGTGATCGACTTCATTGACGATTCGCACAGAAATCTTTTGCAAGATGTCCCATGGAATGCGGGCAAAGTCAGCCGTCATCCCATCCACTGATGTGATTGCACGGATACCTACAGTATAGTCATAAGAACGACCATCACCCATCACCCCAACGCTACGGATACCTGGTAAAACAGTGAAGTATTGCCAGATGTCACGGTCAAGGCCAGCAGCGGCGATTTCTTCACGTAAGATGGCATCTGATTCGCGGACAATTTCTAATTTTTCTTCCGTAATTTCGCCAAGAACACGTACACCAAGACCAGGTCCTGGGAAGGGTTGGCGCCAAACGATGTTATCTGGCATGCCTAAAGCAGTTCCTAAGGCGCGGACTTCATCTTTGAATAACGTATTTAAAGGTTCGATTAATTCGAATTCCATATCGTCTGGTAAGCCACCAACGTTATGGTGTGATTTAATGGTTTGGGCAGTTTCTGTTCCTGATTCAATGACGTCAGAATACAAGGTACCTTGCGCCAAGAAAGAAATTTTCGTTTCACCCGCTAATTTTTTCGCTTCATCATCAAACAAGTAAACGAATTCGTTTCCGATGATTTTACGTTTCTTCTCTGGATCGCTTTCGCCAGCTAATTTACCTAAGAAGCGATCTTTCGCGTTGACGCGGATGATGTTCAGACCAAATTTATCACCAAGCATCCCCATTACTTGGTCGCCTTCGTTTTTACGTAATAAACCATGGTCAACAAAGATACAAGTGAGTTGGTCTCCAATTGCTTTTTGTAAAAGCACGCCAACAACGCTTGAATCGACACCGCCTGAAAGGCCAAGTAAGACTTTTTTGTCGCCAACTTGTTGACGAATTTTTGCGATTTCAATGTCAATAAAGTTTTCCATTGACCAATTGCCAGCTGCACCACAGACGTCAAAAGCAAAATGTTTTAAAAGATCGGTTCCGTATTCAGAATGTTGGACTTCTGGATGGAATTGGACACCGTAAATTTTACGCTTGTCGTCTTGAATAGCGGCGATTGGGCAATCTTTGCTTGTCGCAACGACATCAAAACCAGTAGGGGCTTCAGTAACTAAATCACCGTGGCTCATCCAAACAATTTGTTCTTTGGGTGTGTTGCTAAAAAGTACCGCTTCTTCAGTGGTCACATCAAGTTCGGCTTTCCCATATTCTTTCTTACTAGAAGCTTCTACTTTTCCACCTAATTTCTCGGTGACAAGTTGCATTCCGTAACAGATACCTAAAACAGGGATACCTAAGTTTAAGATTTCTTCATCGATATCAAAAGCATTTTCTGCATAGACACTGTTTGGTCCACCAGAAAGAATAATTCCTTTAGGATTAATGGCTTTTACTTCGTCAGCAGTGATACGATGACTTAATAATTCTGAAAAAACACCAAATTCACGAATGCGACGTGTGATTAGTTGGTTAAATTGACTACCGTAATCAAGAACGATGATTTTTTCAACGTTCGGCATATTGTCAATGTTTGGCACAATAAACGACCCCTATCTTCTATAATTTCATGGAAAAGGCGAACCATTTCCACGTGATTTCTCTTGATTATCATAATAAAAGATTGCCGATTTGGCAATTATTTAGCAAAAAAAATTAGTGTTTTCTTAGATAAATTTGATCAATGAGGTGATTTTCTTGTTTATGCAGGATAATATCTGCGCGACCTCGTGTCGGTAGGATGAATTCTTCTAAGTTTTTTAAGTTGACGTTTTTCCAGACGGAACGTGACATGGCGAGTGCTTCTTGTCGGTCGCCAATGGCAAACTTGTAGTAATAGTTTTTAGGGTCTAAGAAGGCCGTATCAAGTAACGATTCAAAACGTTCTAAGTACCATTTTTCAATAAGTTTCGGCTCCGCATCAATGAAAATTGAAAAGTCAAAGAAGTCGCTGACATAAATTTGTTGATTCGCTGGTAGTTGCAAGGTATTAATGCCTTCAACAATTAAGATATCTGGTTGCAAAATCGCCTCAAATTCTCCTGGCACTATGTCGTAAACTTGATGAGAATAAAGGGGGATTTCCACATTTTTCCCTGATTTGACTTCATTTAATGTTTGAATTAAGCGTTCCATGTCATAACTTTCAGGAAAACCCTTACGATTCATTAGTCCTCGTTCTTCTAAGACGGCATTCGGATACAAAAAACCATCTGTCGTAATCAGTTGGACCATTTTACGTGAAAACAAACGAGAAAGTAACGTTTGTAACAGTCTGGCAGCCGTACTTTTTCCGACAGCGACACTGCCTGCCACCCCGATGATAAAAGGGGGAACTTTCACATACCGATGTAAAAATAAACCCTTGCTTAATGTTAACGATTCAAACTCCTTCATGTACAAATGAATCAAATGGCACAAGGGCATGTAGACATCCTCGACATCCTGTACGGAAATTTGGTCATTCAGACTTTTGATACGATCGAGCTCCTCCTGTGTTAAAGGCATGTGTTCTTTTGTATAATAATCTTGCCACTCACTGCGAGGAATTTGATAGTAGTTCACGTTTTCCTTCATTTTTAGCCGGAAACCTCCTTATTCGTCTTCCGCACTAGTTTATCACAAAAAAGTAGGAGACAAAATAATAAATTCCACAGAGTAGAGAAAAGATAGTTTACAAGCCTTCAAATATCGTTATGATTAAGAAAAGGACTTAAAAAAAGGAAGCGAAAATTATGACGAATCATTATTATAGTAAAAAACCAGCGATTGCGCACAATTATGTGACGTGGAATTTTGAATTAAAAGGCAAAGATTTTCGTTTTACCACCGATAGCAATGTTTTTTCTAAAGGAACGGTGGATTATGGTTCACGCGTGCTCATTGAGGCGTTTGAAAGCAAGGACTTGCCAGCGGGCCCCTTGTTGGATGTGGGTTGTGGCTACGGGCCAATTGGCTTATCTTTGGCCTATAGTACTGGACGTTTCGTTGAAATGTTGGATGTGAATGAGCGTGCCGTTGCGCTAGCTCAAAAAAATGCGGAACAAAATCAAATTGAAAATGTAGCGATTCATACATCGGATCTCTACGAAACATTGGAACACTCGGCCTATGCAGCGATTTTAAGTAATCCACCGATTCGGGCAGGTAAGCAAGTCGTGCATGCGATTTTAGAAAAAGCCTATCCTTTACTTTTAGTTGGCGGGACGTTGACGATTGTAATTCAAAAGAAACAAGGCGCGCCAAGTGCTCAAAAGAAAATGCTCGAAGTTTTTGGCAATGCCCAAATTTTATTAAAGGATCGCGGCTATTATATCATTCAAAGCACGAAAGAAAGCTAGTTAGGAAGGAGCGGGGAAATTGAAATTAACCATTCGACAAATTGCTGAGATGGCGGGTGTTTCGGTGACGACCGTTTCGCAAATTTTAAATAATAAAGGAAGCCGTTTTAGCGAACAGACACGCAAACGAGTCTTGGATATTGTAAATGAACATCAATATCGGCCAGATTTTTTTGCTTCAAATTTGATTAATCGACACTCCAAGACGATTGGAATGATTGTGCCTGACGTGACTGATTTTTTCTTTTCGAAGATGGTGGAAGGAGCAGAAAATTACTTAACTCCTTTAGGCTACAAATTGATTCTTTGCCATTCTCAACAAAGTTTGGAAAAAGAAACGCAACTGTTACAAGATTTAAGTCATCGCTCTGTCGATGGTGTGTTGCTTGCAACGCCTAATTTAATGGCGGAAGGCTATACCTACGGGAGTGATTTTTATCGGAAGATGCCTCTGATCTTGATTGATCGCGGGATTAATCAGCGAGATTCCGGTCGTTTGATTATTAAAGAGTATGAAGGTGCGTATCAGGCGGTGAATCATCTCATTCAACAAGGACACCGCAAGATTGCCTTATTAAAAGAAAATGGCAGCTACTACCAATTGCAAGAACGCTACAACGCCTATCGCCATGCCTTAAAAGATGCAGAGATTCCCTATAAAAAACATTACGTGGCCCTGGGTGATTTGACGATTGAAGGAGGCTATCAAGCGGCAAAGCAAGTTTTAACCAATCCTGAAATCACGGCAGTTTTTTGTAGTAACGATGCCATGGCGATTGGTTGTTACCGCGCAATTTATGAAGCAGTGAAGCGAGTACCAGAAGATATTTCAGTGATTGGGTTCGATGATATTGAGCTAACCAAGACACTTACACCAGCGCTAACAACCGTGAATCAACCCATTTTTGAGATTGGTTTTACCGCAGCAAAATTTCTAATTGACGCAATTGAATTTCCAGAACGTCGAATTCCCAATAAAATTTTTGAAACAAAATTAATTCTTCGTGAGAGTGTGAACGATATAACAAGATAACTTCCTCTCTTGAAAAAGAGAGGAAGAAGGGATTGACAGTGAGAAAAAAAGAGCGTATCATGTGTTTTGAAAAGGGTTACATTACGATAACGTATTAAGTAAACCGTTTTACTAAAGTAGTTTACCTATTTTTAAAAATGCGTATAATAAATATTGATGAGAAAGCGAGGTCAAACCCATGCGAATGGTTGATTTGATAAAAAAGAAACGTGATGGTGGCGAATTAACAAAAGATGAGATTCAATGGTTAATGACAAGTTATACTCAGGAGGAAGTTCCAGATTATCAAATGAGCGCTTTTTTAATGACCGTTTTTTATGAAGACATGTCGGATGAAGAAATTACCGCGATGACACTCGCAATGGCACATTCGGGTGAGGTGATTGATTTGTCTTCGATTGAAGGAATCAAAGTCGACAAGCATTCAACCGGAGGCGTCGGTGATACAACCACGTTAATCTTAGCTCCGTTAGTTGCCAGTGTGGGTGTACCTGTGGCGAAAATGTCTGGTCGTGGATTAGGCCATACGGGTGGGACACTCGACAAGCTGGAGGCGATTCCCGGTTTTCAAATTGAACTTTCCGAGGAGCGCTTTACTCAACTCGTGAATCAAAGCAAAGTCGCCGTGATTGGTCAGTCGGGGAATTTAGCCCCCGCCGATAAAAAAATCTATGCTTTGCGTGACGTGACGGCTACCGTTGATTCGATTCCGCTGATTGCGAGTTCGATCATGAGTAAAAAAATTGCTGCTGGTTCGGACGGGATTGTGCTCGATGTAACAACAGGAGATGGTGCCTTTATGAAAGAGTTGGCTGACGCTCAACGGTTAGCCAAAACGATGGTTCGGATTGGTGCGCTAGCCAATCGTCAAACGATGGCTGTCATTTCAGATATGAATCAACCTTTAGGCGAAGCCATTGGCAACAGTTTAGAAGTAGTTGAAGCAATTGAAACCTTGCAAGGAAAAGGTCCTGCAGATTTATTAGAGATGTGTTATGTTTTGGGAAGTCAAATGGTCGTGTTAGCCAAGAAGGCAGAAAATCTAACTGCTGCCCGTCAATTGTTAGTTGAAGCTCTGGAGTCAGGCAAAGCGTTAGAGAAGTTTCGTGAGATGATTCAAAACCAAGGAGGCGATGCGACGGTCATTGATCAGCCAGAAAAATTATTAACCGCGCAATATGAAATCCCATTAATTGCCAAAAAAACAGGTTACGTGACGAAACTTGTTGCAAATGAAATTGGGATTGCCGCGATGATGCTGGGGGCTGGTCGCCAAACGAAAGAGGATGAAATCGATTATGCTGTCGGCTTGAAACTCCATAAAAAAGTTGGTGACGCAGTCAAGCAAGGAGAAAGCTTATTGACAATTTATAGCAATCGTTCAGATGTGACAGAAGTGATTGCCTTATTAGAAAAAAACATTGAAGTCGGTGCAGAAAAGATTTCTCTTCCGCTCATTTATGAAGTAATTACAGAATAGGGAGTGTAAAAATGGAATTAAATCGATTAATGGATCATACCGTTTTAAAGGCGGATACAACACGTGAAGGTGTCATGCAAATTATTGAAGAAGCAAAAACCCATCACTTTTATTCGGTCTGTGTCAATCCTTGTTGGGTGACACTTGCAGCAGCAGAGCTAAAAACATTCCCAACAGCCGTTTGCACGGTAATTGGCTTTCCTTTAGGTGCCAATACAACGGCAACCAAAGCCTTTGAAACAACGGAGGCCATACAAAATGGCGCGGATGAAGTTGACATGGTCATTAACGTTGGATGGTTAAAAGCGGGTGAAGACGTCTTGGTTCAAAAAGACATTGAGGCTGTCGTAGCAGCAGCAAAAGATCGTGCCTTAGTCAAAGTTATTTTAGAAACAGCCTTACTCACAAAAGAAGAAATCATCCGTGGTTGTGAGCTCGCTAAGGCTGCAGGAGCCGATTTCGTTAAAACGTCAACTGGATTTTCAACGAGCGGAGCAACTATCGAAGATATTCGCTTGATGCGTCAAACAGTTGGTGAAAAAATGGGTGTGAAAGCTTCTGGTGGGATTCATGATGCGACGCAAGCGATGGCAATGGTCGAAGCAGGGGCGAGTCGTTTAGGTACAAGTGCCAGTGTGGCGATTATCTCAGGTGCAACTGGGATAGGCTATTGAGGTGAGTAAATGAAAACAGAGAAACAAAAATGGATTGAGGAAGCTGTTGCGGCACTGGACCAAGCCTATGTACCCTATTCGCACTTTCCAGTAGGTGCTTGCTTAGTCACCGAGGAAGGAAAAACCTACCAAGGCGTAAATATCGAGAATGCTTCGTTTGGCTTAACGAATTGTGCAGAGCGCACGGCGATTTTTAAGGCGGTTTCTGAAGGAGAACGCGCGTTTCAACATCTTGTAATCGCGGGAAAGACACCTGAACCAATCTCTCCATGTGGCGCTTGTCGTCAGGTGATGGTGGAATTTTTCGATCCGGCAATGCCAGTGACCTTAGTTGGTGAAAATGGCATTCAAAAAGAAATGACAGTTGAAGCACTGTTGCCTTATTTTTTCAACGGTAAAGATTTGTCCTAACAATGGTTTTGATTAGGTGAATGAAAAGGATTTCGCTATAATAAAATGAAGAAGGAAACAAGTTAGCAAATACGATTTTTGATTCCAGTATACAAACGGAACTTACTTTTGTTCAACGGGCCGTTAAAGGCTTTTGAAAATAAAAAAATGAATTTATAGGGGGCTTTTCAGTAATGAAAAAAACAAAATTCTTTGGTTTAAGCGCAGTGGCGTTGGCAAGTGTTTTATTCCTTGGCGCATGCGGAAATGGTGGTACAACAGATGGATCGGGCTCAGGTTCTGCATCGTCAGAAGCGGGCGGGAAAACTGGTTTAGCAACATCTGCCTTAATTACAGATACAGGTGGCGTGGATGACCGTTCCTTTAACCAATCTGCTTGGGAAGGCTTAGAAGCATGGGGGAAAGCAAATGGCGTGACTCGTGGCAATGATGGCTTCCAATACTTCCAATCTTCTAATGAGTCGGACTATATTCCAAATATTGACCAAGCCTTAAGTGCAGGATTTAAAACAATTTTCGGAATTGGTTATAAGCTACAACCAGCGATTGCTGACCAAGCACCATTAAATCCAGAAACAAACTTTGTCATTATCGATGAAGTCGTTGAGGGCGATAACGTCGCTTCTGCAACCTTTAAAGACCAAGAAGCAGCTTACCTTGCAGGTGTCGCAGCTGCTCACACGACAGAAACAGGAAAAGTTGGTTTCATTGGTGGGGTAGAAGGCGAAGTAATCGGACGTTTTGAAGCAGGCTTTAGAGCTGGAATCGAAGCGGCTGCAAAAGAATTAGGTAAAAAAGTCACGTTAGATGTGAAATACGCAGGTGATTTCTCCGCGCCAGATAAAGGACGGACAATCGCTCAAGGGATGTATGGAACAGGCGCAGATATTGTGTACCATGCATCTGGTGCAACAGGGAATGGTGTTTTCCAAGAAGCGAAGTCATTAAACGAAACTGGCGATAAAGTCGTTTGGGTAATCGGTGTAGACCGTGACCAATCCGACGAAGGTGGTTTTAAATTAGATGGCGAAAGCAAAAACTTCACCTTAACTTCAACAACAAAAGGTGTGGGCGCAGTGGTTCAAGACTTGGCTCAAAAAGCAGTTGATGGTTCTTTCCCAGGTGGAGAACATGTTGTCTATGGTTTAGCTGAAGATGGCGTTGGTTTAACAGACGGTCAATTATCTGAAGAAGCGCTTGCGGCAGTAGCTAAAGCAAAAGAACAAATTATTGCTGGTGAAATTGAAGTACCAGAAGCTCCAGCGAAAAAATAAACGGAAGTTGTGAACGAAAAGGCCCGAACTGAAAATCAATCATGAGTTTCAAGTCGGGCTCTTTTTCTTTCAATGAAGTATTTTTGCAAAAAGTATTTCATTGAGAGAAAAAGCTCTCTATAGGGATTGCCATTATAGGATTATAATCAGTGATTAATACAAAGGATGTGAGCATTGTGACGGAAGAACAGTTTGTCATCGAGATGCGTAATATTACCAAAAGTTTTGGGACCTTTAAAGCCAACGATCGCGTGAACCTCCAATTAAAAAAAGGAGAAATTCATGCGTTACTTGGGGAAAATGGTGCAGGTAAATCAACGCTAATGAACATGTTGTCGGGTTTGTTGGAACCTACCTCGGGGGAAATTTTATTAAACGGTCAAGTCGTGGACGTGTCAAGTCCAACGAAAGCCAATCAATTAGGTATCGGGATGGTGCACCAACACTTTATGCTAGTCGATGCCTTTACCGTAACAGAAAACATTATTTTGGGTAATGAACCGAGTCGTTTGGGCGTGTTGAATGAAAAAGCCGCTCGCGAAGAAATACTGCGCGTTTCTGAGCAATATGGATTACAGGTTGATCCAGATGCCTATATTCGTGATATTTCAGTCGGAATGCAACAACGGGTTGAAATTTTGAAGACCTTATATCGGGGAGCAGAAGTGTTAATTTTTGATGAACCGACAGCCGTTTTAACGCCGCAAGAAATTGAGGAATTAATCAAAATCATGCACGGGTTGGTCGACGAAGGAAAATCAATTATTATCATCACACATAAATTAGATGAAATCAAAGCCGTGGCGGATCGCTGCACGGTCATTCGTCGTGGGCAAGGGATTGGAACCGTCGATGTCGCAGATGTTTCTTCTCAAGAATTAGCCGATATGATGGTGGGACGTGCGGTTTCATTTAAGACGGATAAAAAACCAGCCAATCCACAGGAGGTTGTTTTGTCTGTAGAAAACATCGTTGTCAAAGAAAATCGCGGACTTGAAGCAGTGAAACATCTGAGTTTAGATGTTCGCGCAGGTGAAGTCTTAGGAATTGCTGGCATTGATGGCAACGGGCAATCAGAGTTGATTCAAGCCTTAACAGGGTTACGGAAAGTTGAAAGTGGCCATATTTATTTAGGCGGCGACGAAATTACGAATTTTCGTCCGCGAAAAATCACGGAAGCTGGTGTCGGACACGTTCCAGAAGACCGGCATAAATACGGGTTGATTTTGGATATGACTCTTTCCGAAAATATCGCTTTACAAACTTATTATCGGGCACCGATGAGTCGAATGGGCGTCCTTGATTACAATGAAATGAATTACCAGGCGCGTGATTTGATTGAAGAATTTGATGTTCGAACCGTGAATGAACTCGTTCCAGCCAAAGCCCTTTCTGGAGGGAATCAACAAAAAGCGATTATCGCCCGAGAAATTAGCCGTGATCCAGAGTTATTAATTGTTGCCAATCCGACTCGTGGTTTGGATGTCGGTGCGATTGAATTTATTCACAAACGGATTATTGAACAACGAGACAATTTTAAAGCGGTCTTGCTGATTAGTTTTGAACTGGAAGAAATTTTAAATGTTGCCGATCGGATTGCCGTCATTCATGACGGTCAGATTGTCGGTATCGTGGACGCGAAAGAAACCTCAGAGCAAGAGTTAGGATTGCTGATGGCTGGATCTTCCTTAGAAAAAGCGCGTCAAGAGTTAGAACAACAGGAGGTGGCGACCAATGAATAACCGCAATGAAAAAATAAGAAATCTCTTGGTGCCGATTTTATCTGTTATTTTAGGGATTCTTTTGGGAGGCTTGTTAATGCTAGCCTTCGGATACAATCCAATTACTGGATACAGCCAAATGTTGACTGCTTCATTAGGGAACCAAAGAAGTATCGGTGAAACCTTGCGTCAAGCGACACCTTTGATTTTTACTGCTTTAGGGTTTTCAGTAGCTAATTCTGCGGGCTTCTTTAATATCGGTTTATCTGGCCAAGCCTTATGTGGTTGGATTACGAGTGTCTGGGTGGCGCTTGCTTTTCCAGAACTACCTAAAATGGTGTTATTGCCATTAGCGATTCTCTTAGGCGCATTAGCGGGTGCGATTGCTGCAGCAATTCCTGGATTATTGCGGGCTTTCTTTGGCACCAGTGAAGTCATTGTTACAATTATGATGAACTATATCTTACTCTATCTTAGTACGTTTTTACTACAAAATGTTGTCTCTGAAGATCTAAGAACGAGCTTAGACTCTTCAAAAGCAATCGGTGAAAATGCCACACTTCGGATGCCTTGGTTAACGCAATTCTTTGGTGGCTCTCGTGTGAATGGGGGGCTCTTCTTAGCTTTACTCGCGCTGGTGCTCGTATGGTTCTTAATGAAGAAAACAACGCTCGGTTATGAAATTCGTTCTGTTGGGTTAAATCCTTTCGCTTCGGAGTACGCTGGGATGAGTAGCAAACGGACGATTGTGCTATCAATGGTTATTTCTGGTGGTTTGGCCGGACTAGGTGGGGTCGTTGAAGGGTTAGGAACGTACCAAAACTTCTTCGTTCAGACAACTTCTTTATCCATTGGTTTTGATGGAATGGCGGTATCCTTGCTCGGATCAGGAAGTGCGCTAGGTATTTTACTATCAGCAATTTTATTTAGTATTTTAAAAATTGGTGGTTTGGGTATGCAAACAGGAGCCAATATTCCTTTTGAAATTGTCAATGTTTCAATCGCACTCATTATCTTCTTTGTTGGAATTAGTTATGTCATTCGTTTAGGATTAGCAAAATTAATGCCTGATGCCAAAGAAGAAGTCGAACTTGTTCGAACGATTGAAACAACACCAGATGAACAAAGCCAAGAAGGGGGCGAAATCTAATGTCAGTGATTGGAATTATTGCGTTAATTGTGACGTCTACATTGGTTTATTCCACACCGTTGATTTTAACTTCTCTTGGAGGGACATTTTCAGAACGGAGTGGGATTGTCAATGTCGGGCTGGAAGGCATCATGGTGATGGGGGCCTTTAGTGCCGTTGTCTTTAACCTAGAGATGTCTGAACAGTTTCAAGGTTGGACACCATGGTTGGCGATTTTAGTCGGTGGCGCTGTTGGGGTGTTGATTGCGTTGATTCATGCAGTTGCAACGGTGACTTTTCGAGCGGATCATATTATTAGTGGGACAGTCGTGAATTTGATGGCTCCGGCACTCGGTGTTTTCTTAATTAAAGTTTGGTATCAAAAAGGGCAAACAGACAACATTCAGTACAACTTAGGTTACTTTAGTTTTCCTGGATTAGAAAAAATTCCTGTTTTAGGTCCAATCTTTTTTAAGAATACCTTCTTACCGGCTTACTTGGCTGTCATTATCGCGGTTATTGCATGGTATGTTATTTTTAAAACTCGGTTTGGCTTACGTCTTCGTTCGGTTGGGGAGAATCCTCAAGCAGCGGATACGTTAGGGATTAATGTGTATAAATTCCGCTATGCCGGTGTATTGATTTCTGGCTTGCTTGGTGGGATGGGCGGCGCGGTCTTTGCTCAAGCAATCTCAGGGAACTTTTCAGCTGGTACGATTGTCGGTCAAGGGTTTATTTCGATGGCTGCGATGATTTTTGGTAAATGGAATCCGATTGGTGCGCTTGGCGCGGCATTATTCTTTGGTTTCGCTCAAAGTTTAAGTATCATCGGGGCACAACTACCGATTATTTCATCGATTCCACCAGTTTTATTACAAATTGCTCCGTATCTTATTACGGTTATCGTATTAGTGGCTTTCTTAGGAAAAGCTTCTGCACCAAAAGCCAACGGGCGCAATTATATCAAATCAAAATAAGTTTTTACGAAAGGGTGGGGAAAAGGGCGCGATACGCTTAGCCTTGCCCTTTTGTGTATAATAAAAACAGGATGAAGAAAGTAGGGAAGAACATGTTTAAACGTGTACATTTAATTGTAATGGATTCTGTCGGTATTGGTGAAGCACCTGATGCAGCAGCCTTTAATGATGTCGGTTCAGATACATTGGGTCATATTGCTGAAACTGCGGGTTTGACGATTCCTCATTTGGAACAACTAGGCCTTGGAACGATTCGTCCGTTAAAAGGGGTAAAAAATGTTGCGCAACATCAAGGTTATGCGACGAAATTAGAAGAAATTTCTGTTGGAAAAGATACGATGACAGGGCATTGGGAAATCATGGGTTTAAATATTCAAACCCCTTTCCGTGTATTCCCAGAAGGTTTTCCACCAGAATTATTAAAACAAATTGAAGACTTTTCAGGACGGAAAATCCTTTGTAACTTGCCTTATTCTGGAACAGCGGTTTTAGATGATTACGGTCCTGAACAACTGGAAACCGGTGCGTTGATTGTGTATACTTCCGCTGATCCAGTGTTACAAATCGCCGCCCACGAGGAAGTCATTCCTTTAGAAGAACTGTATCGGATTTGTGAGTACGTCCGAGAAATCACCAAAGATGACCCTTATATGATTGGTCGAATTATTGCGCGGCCTTACTTGGGTGAACCAGGAAACTTTAAACGCACGAGCAACCGACATGACTATGCCCTGGATCCGTTTGGTAAAACCGTTTTAGATTCGTTAAAAGAAAATGGCAAAGAGGTAATTGCAGTCGGTAAAATCAATGATATCTTTAACGGACAAGGCATCACAGAATTCGTCCGGACAAAGGACAACATGGATGGTGTCGATCAATTACTAAAAGTGATGGAAAAAGACTTTACCGGATTAAGCTTTACCAACTTGGTAGACTTTGACGCTTTATACGGTCATCGCCGCAATGTGAAGGGGTACGCCCAAGCGATTGAAGACTTTGATCAAAGAATTCCTGAATTACTCCATGCTTTGGATGAAGAGGATTTGTTAATGATTACAGCCGATCATGGTAATGACCCGACTTTCCCAGGGACTGATCATACAAGAGAGTATGTCCCACTGCTCGTCTTCAGCAAGAAATTTGCAGCGGCGGGTGCTTTACCGCAAGGCTTCTTTGCTGATATATCAGCTACTATTGCAGAAAACTTTGGTGTGCCACAAACAGAAAATGGACAAAGCTTTTTAAGTCTTTTAAAATAAAAGGAGGAAAATATTGATGTCATTAACAGAAAAATTACAAGCAACCGTTGCTTTCATGAAGGAACAAGGAGTACAAGAAGTTGAGTTTGGTTTGATTTTAGGTTCAGGGTTAGGGGAATTAGCAGAAGAAATTGAAGAAGCGATTGTGATTCCTTATGACAAAATTCCACATTTTCCGGTTTCAACTGTCGTGGGACATGCGGGTCAATTAGTTTATGGAACCTTATCGGGTAAGAAAGTTTTAGCCATGCAAGGGCGCTTCCATTATTATGAAGGACACTCCATGCAAACAGTGACTTATCCGGTACGTGTAATGAAAGCTCTCGCGGCTCATTCTGTGATTGTAACCAATGCATGTGGTGGTGTAAATGAAACATTTACTCCTGGAGATTTAATGTTAATCACCGACCAAATCAATTTCATGGGTGCCAATCCATTAATCGGTGAAAATGAAGAAGAAATGGGTCCGCGCTTCCCGGATATGAGCCAAGCGTACACCATGAGTTACCGTGAAGTAGCCCGACAAGTCGCTGATGCCAAAGGCTTGCATTTAAAAGAGGGGGTTTACATGGGCTTTACAGGACCGACCTATGAAACACCTGCGGAAATTCGTTTTGCTCGCACGATTGGTGCTGATGCAGTAGGGATGTCGACGGTGCCGGAAGTCATTGTCGCCGCTCATAGTGGACTGAAAGTGTTAGGAATCTCTTGTATTACGAACTTGGCTGCCGGAATGCAAGCAAACTTAAACCATGAAGAAGTCGTTGAAACAACGCAACGTGTCAAAGCAGAATTCAAAGCTTTGATTAAAGAAACCTTAGCTGCTTTATAATTTGAAATTTTATGAGGGAGGACATCATTAATGAGCGTTCATATTGAAGCAAAACCAGGAGAAATTGCAGATAAAATTTTACTACCAGGCGATCCGCTACGGGCGAAGTACATCGCGGAAACCTTCTTAGAAAATCCTGTTTGTTATAATGAAGTTCGGGGAATGCTTGGTTACACAGGAACCTATAAAGGCGAACGAGTTTCGGTGCAAGGGACAGGCATGGGAATGCCTTCTGCATCGATTTATATTCATGAATTGATTCAATCTTATGACGTGAAACGTTTAATTCGTGTGGGAACATGCGGGGCATTATCGACAGATGTACACGTTCGTGACCTCGTCATTGCTCAAGGAGCGGTGACAACGACAGGGATTATCAAACGGAATTTCCCTTACTTTGAATTTGCACCAATTGCAGATTTCCATTTAATGAAAACTGCTTATGAAGTGGCAATGGAAATGAAGATGACCACTCACGTAGGCAATATCTTGTCAGAAGATAGCTTCTATAAAGACTATACTGATGAAATGATTAAACTGGCTGATTACGGAGTCAAAGGCGTGGAGATGGAAGCGGCGGTCCTTTATTACTTAGGTGCCAAATTCAATGTGGAAACATTAGCGATTTGTACGGTAAGTGATCACTTGATTACGGGCGAAGAAACAACGGCCGAAGAACGTCAAACGACTTTCAATGAAATGATTAAAGTTGGTTTAGAAACAGCGATTCGTGCATAAAAAAACAGGAAGTGAGACCTTGATATGCTCCCCTCATAGTAGACACTAGAAAAAATAAAAATTCTAGTCTACTATGAGAGGAGTTTTTTGTATGTCTAAAAGAAGTAAGCACACCGCTATTGAAAAGTATCATTGTATTTTACCTGT